>NZ_JAKKRK010000023.1:0-73372 GCF_025654545.1 Shewanella sp. SM20
TGAAAGAGATTGCACGATAGATTGTCCTGTATGAGCTGCAAGTTGAGCCGCCAACTGTACAAGCCGTTTGGTCCTTCGTACATCCCCTAATTGTGCGCGCTGAAAAATGCTTTGTGCCCAGAGTGATGGTTCACTTAAAAACATGGTATGTGGTATCTGAAACAAAAGGTCAGGATCAGATCAGGGTAATTGAAAATGGTTCAAAAAAATCCCTCGGGGCAAACCGAGGGATTTGTGTAGAAGAGACAGGCAGGAATACAGGGCTTAGGCTTAGGCTTGGATTTAGAATTAGCTCAGTGCGGCAGATTTAACAAATTACGCGATCTGGCCGAAACGCCCTTCTTGGTAATCGCGAATCGCCTGCTGAATCTCCGCTTGGGTGTTCATCACAAAGGGACCCATCTGGACGATTTTTTCACGGATAGGTTTACCCGCAAACAGTAACATCCCAGCGCCACGCTCATCGGCTTTAAGCTTAAGCACACTTTGGCTATTGAGCACTAAAAACTCGCCCTGATGATGTTGATTTGAAGCAGATGACCACTGTGAATCTTCACCTTTACTTAAGTCACCTTGGTACAAGTACAAGGCGACAAACTCATGTTGAGACAAATCGAGCGTGGCCTCAGCATTTGGCGATAGACTTAAATCAGCAATAGCAGCCTCACCCGCCAATCCTTGAATAGCTGCACTAATAAGCGGTTGATCTTTAAAGCCCCAATCACCCGCTAAGGCTTTTAAGCTAGCACCTGTATCATTGGCCACTTCAACGTTTGCGCTACCCGCAGTATCTTGATACTTCGCTGGACGCAGCTTGTCTTTGGCGGGCATATTGACCCAAATTTGAAATCCATGCAGACCATCAACCGCATCGGCCAGCGGCATTTCAGAGTGCACGACCCCGAACCCGGTACTCATCCACTGCACATCGCCGGCACGAATCGCCTTCACATTACCCATTTGGTCGCGATGCTCAAAACCGCCCTTACGAATATAAGTGAAGGTCTCCATCCCGCGATGGGGATGTGCGGGGAAGCCACCGATAAAGTCTTGTTCATCATCGGATTTTATTTCGTCGATCATCAAGAAAGGATCAAATTTAGTCGTCACAAAATCGGCGACACGGCGAATATTGACCCCATCGCCATCCATCGCGGCTTTGGCGGAAAACTGACTTAATACTTTCATTGCTGCTCTCCTATCAGTTGAGCAAAGCGATACGTGAAACGCCAAGATCATACGGCTAACACAAGACGCAAACGCTTTGCTGATGGAGGCAGAATAACAAGGAAGTTTACAAAAGAATAACGCGAAATCACGACCTAAACATTCGAAAAAATAGAACGGTATGCAGGAAGGAGCGAGTAACCTAGTGTTATAACTGGATAATAAAATAGTGGTTTAGTTGCCAAATCTCGCACTTCGGATTTGAACTCGTGGCAATCAAAAATAGCGTTAACATAAAAATCAAACCTTAAATCTGAATGAAATAACTTCCATTCATTAAAAATGTATTTCCGCACACTGTATACGAATACAACCAACACAAAAAATACTATAAAAATCTAATTTAGTTCATTTAGAAACAATGAGGATTTAACAATAATCACTGTTTACCAAGTAAAATACATAGCGAATTACTGAAGTCTAATAAGAAATAATAAATTATTACATTTGTTTCAATATAAACTTACAGACATCTGTCTACTTATCGGGAGACCATACGAAATAAATAAAAATCAAAACATTTACAATTAGCAACCAAATCTGTTACTTTTAGCGTTCATGGATTAATGTGATTACAGGAAGTACAATGAAACGCTTATTTATACTTTTAGCTTTACTCATTTCCACTACAGCATCTAGCGCAGACGAAACCCATGGTTTCTCTGCAGGCTTGGGTTTAGGCTTAACAGAAGACTATGGGGGGATTACCCATTATGACTTTGCCTATCGCTATCAATTCACCCCAGATTGGGGAGTAGAAGTAGGTTACACACCATTTCAAAGTGAGCCTTTTACCGCAGCAATACATGGTGTTTTTGACGATTACGTGTTGGAGAACTCTTATTCCTCTCGGCTTGCTGGCACATATACATACCAAATATCAGCAAGACATAATGCGATATTTAAGGCCGGATTATCTCAATCTAAAGCTAATTATCAATTGAATGACTACGGAAATAGTAGTGATGATGTTATAACTATAGAGGAGTATTCAGACGATGGATATGGCTTATATGCCGCATTAGGTTGGCGTTGTCGTTTTTATAATGGCTTCGAAATTATGACAACATTAGCCTACCAGGATTCTGGAGTATTTGAAATGACGAGCTTCACTGTAGGAATAGGCTACAGTTTATAAAGCTATAAATTTAAAACCTTAATGCCAGTAAATACTGGCATTATGTTCCCAATAAAAATTTAATTTAGAATTCTAGAAAAAATCCATTTTTATCATAATTAATTACGTTATTTCTATTAACGCTATATAAAACTTATAGCAAATGCTGAAGAAAAATATCCCATTCCACAGCTGATTAAACTATATCCTATAACTATATCTCCTAAGAATAGTCATCTTATATTGACTGAAGACACTATTTTAAGAAAATACCTACACATAAAAAACGCTATTGCAGATTGGCAATAGCGTTATATTTGAGATGACAAGTTAATAAGTCTAAAGTCTCATCATTATTCTATGGGTCATCGAATTTATTTTTAGTAACTTACTCCGCCCATTTACCCATAGTGCATCTGTCATTACTGCCAAAGTCTCGCACTGTAGCGACATTCTCATAGCCCAGTTCAATAAGCTTAGCTCTGAGTTTCACAGCCTGCTCAAAACCATGTTCGAGCAGGATATAGCCGTTAGGCTTTAAGTAATCTCGAGCTGTGTTGGCAATATAATAAAGATCGGCAAAGCCTTCCTCGGCGGCGGTTAACGCGCTTTGGGGCTCGAAACGCACGTCACCTTGGTGCAAGTGTTCGTCAGCTTCATCAATATAAGGCGGATTTGAAACGATTAAATCAAAGTCCCGCGACTTTACGGCACTGAACCAGTCACTCTGGAGAATTTCGACCTGTGGCAGCTTTAAGTTCTCGCGATTCGCGATAGCCAAAGCCACGGCATCATCGACTTTATCGACCGCGGTGATTTGCCATGACTCACGCTCAGACGCCAACGCCAGCGCAATTGCCCCAGTACCAGTGCCTAAATCGAGCACTTTGGCGTAGGTGGAAAGCGGCATGTTCAAGGCGGTTTCGACCAGAATTTCCGTATCAGGACGAGGGATCAAAGTCGTGTCGTTGACGATAAAAGGCAGCGACCAAAATTCGCGTTCACCGACAATATGTGCCACAGGCACGCCCTTTTGGCGTTTCTGTACCATTTGCTGGAAACGTTTCCACTGCTCAACCGTCAGGGATTTTTCAGGCCAAGTATATAAATAGCTGCGACTTTTATTGAGGCAATATAACAACAAAACCTCTGCATCCAGATGAGCGGATTCAGAGGTTGATGCTAACTGCACATAAGCCCATTGCAGGGCTTCGGCTATGCTAGATTGATCTGACAAAACTACCCCTGCTCGTCAGCCAGTGCGGCTAACTGATCGGCTTGATGCTCTTGCATCAGAGGCAATAAAATAGCATCGAGATCGCCTTCCATCACTTCGTTCAAGCGATATAAGGTCAAGTTAATGCGGTGTTCGCTCACGCGGCCTTGCGGGAAGTTGTAAGTACGTACACGTTCGGAGCGATCGCCACTGGCAACCAGACTACGACGGGTCGATTCTTCGGCGCTACGGCGTTTTTCGTCTTCAACAGCTTGAATACGTGCGGCCAGTACACTCATGGCTTGGGCACGGTTCTTGTGTTGCGAACGTTGATCTTGGCATTCCACCACGATCCCAGTTGGAATATGGGTGATTCGAATAGCTGAGTCAGTTTTGTTAACGTGCTGACCACCTGCACCTGATGAACGATAAGTATCAACTTTCAGATCGGCTGGGTTGATTGAAATCGCTTCAGCTTCAGGCACTTCGTGAAGTACCACTACAGTAACTGCTGAAGTATGCACACGTCCTTGGGATTCGGTTTCTGGCACACGCTGTACACGGTGGCCGCCGGATTCAAACTTAAGTTTGCCGTATACGCCGTCACCACTGACCTTCATGATCACTTCTTTAAAGCCACCATGTTCACCTTCGTTACAACTCATGATTTCGATCTGCCAGCGATTCGCTTCAGCATAACGGCTGTACATGCGGAATAAATCACCGGCAAAAATAGCCGCTTCATCGCCGCCTGCACCAGCGCGGATCTCAACGAAGGCGTTTTTATCGTCGTCAGGATCTTTTGGCAATAATAGAATTTGCAATTCGTCTTCGAGCTGCTCGAGTTTGGCCTTAGCGGCTTTCATCTCTTCCTGCGCCATTTCACGCATTTCAGCATCGTCTTCTTCCAGCATTTCTTTGGCAGAATCGAGATCGGCCTGCGCTTGCTGATAGGCTTTAAAGCCAGCAACAACGTCTTCTAACTGGGCATATTCTTTCGATAACGCACGAAACCTGTCTTGATCAGAAATGACGCTAGCATCACCCAGCAAAGCCATGACTTCTTCATTGCGCTCGAGCAAGCCTTCCAGCTTGCGGATAACGGATTCCTTCATTTAACTCGCTAACCTTAGTTTTTATCTAATCCAAGCGCTGATCTTAACTGACTGAGAGTATTCAAATCGCCCTGACGACTCGCTGCCGTGAGGGCCTGTGTCGGTGCGTGGATAAGTTTGTTGGTCAGGCGATTGGCTAGTTCAATCAATACCTGCTCAGTGTCTGAGCCCTGAGCTAATTTATTCAAGGCGCGTTCCACTAACTCATCTTTTACCGCCATGCTCTGGCTGCGATACTCGCGAATACTGTCGACCGACTCTAAAGAACGGATCCAATCCATAAATAGGAAAGATTGTTCTTCAGTAATTACTTCAGCTTGCTCGGCGGCTTCTTTTCGAGAAGCCATATTCTGTTCAATAATGCTATGCAGGTCGTCCACTGTATACAGAAACGCGTCATCCAAATCGGCGACTTCCGGCTCAATATCCCGGGGAACTGCTATATCAACCAATAACATAGGTTGATGGCGACGCTGCTTTAGCGCTTTTTCGACCATGCCTTTACCTAGGATAGGCAGAGGGCTGGCGGTAGAGGATATCACGATATCGGCTTTTGGGAGATAATCTGGTATCTGCGCCAGTGTAATTGCTGTTGCGCCAAACTCCTCGCACATGCCTTGGGCACGTTCTAACGTCCGATTTGCTACGACCATTGAAGCCACGCCGTTATCTTTAAGATGCTTCGCAACCAGTTCTATGGTTTCACCTGCGCCAATCAACAGTACTTTAGTGGTCGATATCGATGAGAAAATATGTTTCGCCATGCTTACCGCGGCAAATGCCACAGAAACTGCAGCGGCGCCAATTTCAGTGTCAGTGCGGACTTTCTTAGCGACTGAAAAAGTGTTCTGAAAGAGTCTATCTATGGTTAGTGCAACCGTACCAGCCTCTTTGGCCTTAACAAACGCTTGCTTTACTTGACCGAGAATCTGCGGCTCACCCAAGATCAACGAATCGAGCCCAGAGGCCACACGCATCAAATGCCTTACGGCATCTTGACCGTGATAATTATAGAGACAAGGTGCTACATCCTCATGATCTAGGCCGTGATATTCTTCAAGCCACGCAATAATGTCGGCCTCATCGCCGTTGTTGCAATACAACTCAGTGCGATTACAGGTTGAGACAATAACGGCTTCACCCGAGCGTGTACGACTGGCCAGACTCTTCATAGCATCATGAATTTTGTCCGGAGAGAAGGCAACTTTCTCACGCAGGTCTACCGTGGCTGTTTTATGGTTAATACCGATTGCTACAAGGCTCATCTGACTCTTTCTAGATTCTTGGCGACTCTCTTAATAAGGGCATTCTACTGAATTGGCCCAACTAAAAACAGAATACGCTTAACAAAACCGAATAAAGGTCTAACTTCTTACCTAAATTTTCTATCAATAATAGGTAAGGCAAAATTTGCCCCAAGGGAGCAAATCTAAGTGACCGCCGATGGAAATTTTACGTTTGGCATTGGTATTCTTTCCAAGCCCTCGTATCATAAGGACTTTGGTATATCAGTCATAGATGAATAATTTGAAGCGCCTCACAAAAACCATTTTCTCTTGTTTTACCTTAAGCGCCCTACTCTTGCTGGCGGGGTGTGAAACCTTGCCGCCGATGACTGACTTAAGCCCAATCACAGTCAATGATGCGCGCCAAGCCAAAGCTTGGGAATTACAGGGAAAACTAGCGATAAAAACTCCCGACGATAAACTCAGTGCCAATATCTACTGGCGCCACAGTGAAGATCGCGATGAACTCACACTCACGACTATGCTAGGTACAACTGTGTTGACGCTTAATTCAACCTCGAACTCTGCCCATTTACATATCGATGGCAAAGATTTTCGCGACGATAACGCCCAGCGTTTACTCGAGCGTGTCAGCGGTTGGTCCATCCCCTTGGCCGATTTACCTTTATGGATCACCGGCCAAGTTGGCCCGAATGATCAAGTACTTGAAAGCGATAGCCAAGGCAAACCTAAACAGCTCACGAACACTCAAACCCCACCGCCTTGGCAGGTCACATTTTTGAGTTGGCAATCCCAGAGCGGCGCCAACGTGCCCCATCAATTAAAGCTTGAGCGTGGTGACTTACAACTCAAACTACAATTGAATCAATGGCAAGCCCTCGGCAAGCCTGCAATCATACTCGAAGAGAAACCTTAGCATGCCCGCAGCAATTTCACGCCATTGGCCAGCACCAGCCAAGCTTAACTTATTCTTACACGTGAATGGTCGCCGCGCAGATGGTTATCATGAACTGCAAACCTTGTTTCAGTTTATTGATTACTGTGACATGCTCGATTTTAAGGTCACTGAAACCGCAGAACTGATTTTGCACTCCAATATCTCTAATGTTGTCGCCGATAGCGATAACTTAATTCTGCGAGCCGCAAAATCATTACAACAAATCACAGGCTTTACTGGCGGCGCCGAAATCTGGTTGGATAAACGTCTACCCATGGGCGGAGGTTTAGGTGGCGGCTCGTCAGATGCTGCCACCACCTTAGTGGCACTGAACACGTTATGGAACACCCAATTATCGACCGAAGAACTGGCTAAAATCGGCCTTAAACTTGGTGCCGATATTCCTGTTTTTATTCATGGTTTCGCCGCTTTTGCCGAAGGTGTAGGTGAACGCTTGCAAGCGGTAAATCCGAGTGAGCCTTGGTACTTGATCATCGCACCCGATGCCCATGTTTCCACCGCTGAAGTATTCCAAGATCCACTTTTACCACGTGATACCCCGAAACTGGCCATAGATACCTTAATGAACCAACCTTGGGCAAATGATTGTCAAAAACTAGTCGTTTCTAAATACCCTCAAGTTGCCAAGGCATTAGGCTGGCTGCTAGAATATGCGCCGTCGAGAATGACAGGAACAGGCGCATGCGTGTTCGGGGAATTCACACAAAAGCAACAAGCTCTCGCAGCCTTGGCGAAATTACCGTCTGAAATGCAAGGATTTGTTGCACAAGGGATGAATCTTTCGCCGCTCATCACGCGACTCAGTCACCCTTAAACTACTTTCTTCTAGAGTAACCACTTAACGATAACGCCTCGGGTTCCTCCCGTCCCTACATCGTCGTTACTCTAGCCACTAAAATATAAAGCAAACGCCTGAGGTTCATACAGTGCCCGACATCAAGCTCTTTGCTGGGAACGCCACCCCCAGTCTCGCTAAAAAGATAGCCGATCGTCTATTTTGCAAACTCGGAGACGCAGTGGTTGGTCGTTTCAGCGATGGTGAAATCAG
Organism: Shewanella sp. SM20; assembly: GCF_025654545.1. Classification (NCBI taxonomy): domain Bacteria; kingdom Pseudomonadati; phylum Pseudomonadota; class Gammaproteobacteria; order Alteromonadales; family Shewanellaceae; genus Shewanella; species Shewanella sp. SM20. Next base: position 7,929 of record NZ_JAKKRK010000023.1, read on the forward strand.
TGTCCAAATTAACGAAAATGTACGTGGGGCCGATGTGTTCATCATCCAATCCACTTGTGCGCCGACAAACGACAACCTGATGGAACTCATCGTGATGGTTGACGCGCTGCGCCGTGCATCTGCTGGCCGTATCACAGCTGTTATTCCTTACTTTGGTTATGCTCGTCAAGACCGTCGCGTTCGTAGCGCCCGTGTACCTATTACTGCAAAAGTGGTTGCCGATTTCCTGTCTAGCGTGGGTGTTGACCGCGTTCTGACCTGTGACCTGCACGCTGAGCAAATCCAAGGTTTCTTCGACGTTCCTGTTGATAACGTATTTGGTAGCCCAGTGCTACTAGAAGATATGTTAGCGAAGAACTTAGATAATCCAGTCGTTGTTTCTCCAGACATCGGTGGTGTTGTTCGCGCTCGCGCAGTAGCAAAACTGTTGGATGATTCTGATTTAGCGATCATTGATAAACGTCGCCCACAAGCGAACGTTGCGCAAGTTATGCACATCATTGGTGATGTTCAAGGTCGTGACTGCATTATCGTTGACGATATGATCGACACAGGCGGCACTCTGTGTAAAGCGGCTGAAGCCTTAAAAGAACATGGTGCGAACCGCGTATTTGCTTACGCAACTCACCCAGTGTTCTCTGGCAAAGCGGCTGAAAATATCGCTAACTCAGTGATTGATGAAGTGATTGTGACTGACACTGTTCCTTTAAGCCCAGAAATGTTGAAAGTGGCTAAAGTAACTCAGTTAACTATGTCTGCGGTACTGGCTGAGGCAATTCGTCGCGTAAGCAACGAAGAGTCTATTTCTGCCATGTTCCGTCACTAATAGTTCCGTCACTAATAGTTCCGTCACTAATAGTTCTGTTACTGAACGTTCTGACTAATCTGAGCGGTTCCAATGCACAGCTTGCTGTTTTAACGAATCACTAAGCTTGCAGAGCTAATTACTCAGACATAAAAACGCACTCCTCGGAGTGCGTTTTTGTTAGTGTATTTTTTAAGCCAGCTTCTGATCATCAGATGTAAACTGGCTTCTACGCATTAGATTTTAAAATTACTCACCGCACGGAATAAGAACTCAGCCTGCGCCTTAAGCTCATCCGATGCGGACGCATTTGCATCTGCCGCATGGGATGACTCCTCAGCGATATCGCGGATCACCACCACGTTCTTGTTCACTTCAGCCGCCACCATACTTTGCTCTTCAATAGCCGCCGCAATTTGAGTGCTCATGTCCATAATATTACGCACGTCGTTATTGATAAGCTTCAATAAAGCGCCAGCACTTGCCGCTTGTTCAGCGCTTTCAACGCCTTGTTTTTGGCTAGATTCCATCAATTGCACAATCGATCGGGTACGCGTCTGCAGGGTTTGAATGATGTTAGCAATCTCTTGGGTTGACGATTGCGTCCGCATCGCTAAGTTACGTACTTCATCGGCAACCACAGCAAAACCACGGCCCTGCTCACCCGCACGCGCCGCTTCAATCGCGGCGTTCAAGGCTAAAAGATTGGTCTGCTCAGCAATGCCGCGGATCACATCTAACACGCTACCGATAGTCTCGCTGTCACGTTCCAATTCATTAACGACCGCTGCTGAGCTATTTAGCTGCTCAGCAAGTGACTGGATTTTATGTATCGTTTGCTCAACCTCTAATTGACCACTTTGAGCATTATCGTGGGTCTGACCCGCTTTTGATGCCGCTAATTCGGTTGTTTTAGCGATTTCCTCAATCGTTGCGCCCATCTCAGTGATTGCTGTTGCGACCATGTCGGTCTCATTAAGTTGTTGACCCACACCTTCGGAGGCGAGCATGGCATTTTCTGAAACACGTTTACAGGAAGTGTTAATCGTTGCGACCGACTCAATCACTTGCTCAATCAGCTGTTGGAAGCTACTCACCATGCTATTGAAATGCTGTGCAATTTCACCGAGTTCATCTTGGGTAGAAGCATCACACCTCAATGTCAGATCTTTACTCACCTCAATGCGAGAAATGATCTGCGTGATACGCTCAACAGGCGCGATAATACTGCGGATAATCAAGTAGGTAATGATTGATAGTAGTAACGCAATAAAGATAAACACAGTAATACCGACATTAACACTACTACTCTCAGCATCATCAATGGCCTTAAGCGCTAGGTTATGTAAGTCATTCGCACTACTTTCAGTTTCTAGGTTAGCAGCGATAAGACGCGCCATAGTGCCATCCTTCTCTGTCAAACCAAGCTGCTGCTCCTTATTAATTAAGCTTTTGAAATCTTTCTGATACTGAGTAATAAGCTCTTCAATTTTCCGTTGAGTATCAACATCAATACTCGAAGCATGGAGCTTGTCATTAAACTTACCAATATTGGTATCGAAGGTTTCAACATAACTTAACTCACGACGCAGCATAAAATCCTTTTCGTTACGCCTAAGTTGTAGCATAGCCACTTCGAGTGCGGGCTGATCAAATTCCTTCAGTAACGTTTCAACATTATGTACCGCAGTACGCAATGTGCCGTACAAACCTGTTTTAGGTGTTAAGCCAATTTCCTGCTGTAGTAACACCACTTCAGAGAAAGCGGCTTGATACTGATTTAAATTACTGTCGAAACTTTCAAGCGATGCCGTCGACATACCGTAGTCTTTAAACACTCTCTCTAACTCGGGGACAATACTGTCGATTGCCATGTGGCTTTGCTTATGCAGCTCGACATATTTTAAATCCTTACGAGCGAAGAAATCCTTTTCGTTTTTACGCAGCATCAAAACATCGCGCTCTAACTCAAGCACACTTTGAGCTGCATGAGAGAGTTCCGAATCAACCGAATTTGAATAGAGTTGTAATCCAAACATGGCAATTAGTGCCGAAATAGACACTGCAGCACTGAGTAACAACTTTGAGCGGATTAACATAGAAAGTCCCCGAATATATAATCTATCTTAAAAAGATAGCTGGAAATTAAGCCTTTAACAGCGCAAACATAGCAATACATTAAAAGTTCACATCAAATACTTTGATAGCTTGTCGATTTAAGCTCCCATACTGTGAGTAGCGCATTATTTTTAACTTATTTTTAGCTTGGTGCTTCAGGGTGATACCCTATCGTTCCTACAAAGTATTTCGTTTTAATTACGTTAAATATACCGTCTCAAAGCAGATGTAAGTGTCATAATATCAATTGATATAAAATTAATTACTTCATTAGCTTAGCTGTACTTTCTCGATGGGATTCTACTACAAATAACAAAAATATTACGCTGGATAATTAATCTAAATAAAATATATTTTTTAAGGTTCCAAACCTTTTGTAGCGCCCACAGCGTCAAAACTACAACACTCAATCATTATGGCAGGAAATTACAGTGACAGCAGGGATCCTCCCACTCAATGGCTCAATGTCTGACTTTGAACTGGTCACCTTAGCGAGCCAAGGAGACAGAACTGCCTTCAAGTTGCTTTATCAAAGCCATTACCAACGTATTTACGCCCTATCACTGCGCCTTTGCGGCCATAGCGCTATGGCCGAAGAAATTACCCAAGAGTGTTTTATTTTAGTGTGGCAGAAGTTGCCACAATTTCGAGGTGAGAGTCAGTTTTCCACTTGGTTACACAGTATTTGTGTCAATCAAGCATTGAGCAGCATTCGTAAACAAAAGTCCTTTTGGTCACGATTTATTCCGCTGGAACAAGAAACTGAACCCTTAAGCTCTGATAGCAGCTATAGCGGATTAGATAAGTTAATTTTCAAACTGCCAGAACGCGCTCGCATGGTTTTCGTACTCTGTGCAATCGAAGGTTATCAACATGATGAAATCGCTGACTTACTTGGCATTGCCGTCGGCACCAGCAAGACCCAATACCATAGAGCTAAGCAACTACTACAGGAGATGCTGTAATGACGTTAACGCCGCTTTCCCGTGAACAACAGCTTGAGCAATTGATCAATAGCGCGCCCAAAGAGATGTCGCCTACACATGATCTGTGGCAAGGCATTGAAAAACGCATGGATAAAACGCTGATACCCCAAACGTACAAATCCCAGAAGAGTCACACTTGGGCGATAGCGGCTTCGTTTATTATTCTAGCGGCATTGGGATATACCCAATTGCCCTATTTCAACTCATTAATAATACAGCAGACAGAGCTTGCCCAGAACCAAGCTATGCCAGAGCAACCAGGGGATGCGGCCTTACATTTATTACTCACCCAAATTGCAACATCACACCAAGCGCAAGTGGACAACCTAGAACAGGCGCCAAATGCGCTAATGTGGCAAACGAGCAGCTTCAGCGCACCCGTGGAGCAAGGTTTAACTGAGCTAAGGCTCGCGGCAACACAAATTTACCAAGCTTTACAAGCAAATCCAACCGATAAACAACTTTGGCAACTCTGGCTTTGGGTGCAGCAGCGTGAGCTCGACCTATTACAACAGGGCCAAAAATTACCCATTAGAAACTCGACACAAGGAAACACCCTATGAGTAACCTCAATCTCACTAAAGCTAGCATATTGGTTTCGACACTCTGTTTAGGCTTAATGGGCAATGTGTTAGCAGCACAAAGCGTTGATAAACAGTTAAGTGTCAGCAGCGACACTCAACTGCAGATCAAAGTCCAACGCGGTGATGTGACCATTCAAACATGGGACAAGAGTGAAGTGAGTGTCACTGGCACATTAGATGAATTGAGCGAAGGCTTTGTGTTTGAGCAACAGGGAAATAGTCTCAATATCGAAGACAAAATGCCTCGCCACTATAATGGCAATAATGACAAAGGATCACAGCTCACCATTAAAGTCCCAAAAACGGTTAAACTCAGTGCAGATACCATATCTGCCAATCTGCAAGTTGCCGAAACTCAAGGTGAACTAGATTTGAATACGGTAAGCGGCAATATCAACGCCAACAACTTAAGTGGTAAACCTGAGTTACATACAGTCTCTGGTGATATCACGACCAAAGCTCTTGATGGAAAAATCAAATTAGAAACCGTATCCGGCACGATTCAGGACACTGACAGTAAAGGAGAAATGAATTATCGCCTCGTTAGCGGTGACTTAAAAAGCCACACTCAAGCAGAAAAAGTCACGATTGAACAAGTCTCAGGTGAAGTGAATGCTAACTTTAGTGTCACCAAGGAAATCGAGCTCAGAACCGTCAGCGGAGATTCACAAGTGTCACTCGCTAAAAACTTCAACAAAGCGAATTTAGAAAGTGTGAGTGGCGATATTACCGTGATCTTTAATGATGTTCCCGATGCAAGCTTCAACTTAGATGGTGGTCCTGGTGGAAAAATCAACAACGGTTTAACCCAAGATGTACCGCAAAAACAAAAATATGTACCAAGCACAGAGTTATCATTCCAAACAGGCTCTGGTGCAGCCAACGTGAAGATGAATACCATCAGCGGTCATCTGATTTTAAAGAAACAGTAATAAAAGCTATTTAGCACAAATAAAAATGCCGCCAAAGTAAAACTCGGGCGGCATTTTTTATATCAAACTCATCAGACTGAAGCTATCTCTTCAGCCGTCAAATATCGCCATTCACCCAGTGCTAAGGTGGGGTCTAATTCAATTTGCCCTACACTTTCACGATGCAACCCTTGCACATGATTGCCCACAGCGGCAAACATACGCTTCACTTGATGATACTTACCTTCGGTGATGGTTAATCGCACTAATTGTGGTTCAATAATCTCCAGTAACGCTGGCTTAGTTAGACCATCTTCACCGCGCAATTCAACGCCAGCGGCAAATACCGCAATCAAACTAGCATCCACAGGCTCAGCGAGTTGCACTAAATAGCGTTTGCCACATTCTTTCTTCGGTGAGGTGATCTTATGCGACCATTGGCCATCACTGGTAATCAACACGAGACCTGTAGTATCGGCATCTAAACGACCAGCAATGTGCAAAGTTTCTGGCTTAGGCACATCCACTAAGCTCAATACCGAAGGGTAGGTTTCATCTATCGTCGAGCAAATAGTGTCTACCGGTTTGTTAAGCATTAAATAACGCTCGCCCACTAAGACAATCGGCTCGCCTTCAAGGCAAACACACATACCTTCAGTCACTTTAAAACCCGAGTCTTTAACGACTAAGCCATCACAAGTAATATCACCGCGGTGCAGGGCTTTTTTCGCTAATGAGCGAGTCAGCGAGGTACTCTCACAGATAAATTTGTCTAAACGCACGTTAATACTCAACTTCAATAAAGAAAACTGCCGTATTATGAAGCCGACCAGTTCAAAGGGCAAAGAATTGCTGCTCAACGCGAGCTGTGTTTCTATTTAGCCCTTACGTATTGACAGTAATCACCATAGGGAAAGATGCTATGACTGAATTCCAAAAGATGATCACAGGCCAAGAATATGATTGTCTTGACAGCGAACTCTTAAGTTTAAGAACACAACAGCAGCGACTGAATCGACAATTAAATCAAACGATTGCTCAAAATAGCACTGAGTACACCCAACTCTGCCAACAACTTCTGCCCCTTAAATCGCCTGCTGCAACTATCTCCACGCCGATTTTTATCAGTTATGGCATCAATCTCACTCTTGCTGACAGAGTGTTCATCAATGTCAATGTCACCTTGCAGGATAATGCCCCCATTTTTATTGATGAACAGACTATGATTGGTCCCAATGTACAGTTTTATACCTCAAGTCACCCACTTGATGCCGAGCTACGTTGCTCAGGTTTGGAAACCGCTAAAGCGATTCACATCGGTAAACGGGTATGGATTGGCGGCGGCGCAATCATAATGCCAGGAATCAATATTGGTGATGATGCCGTCATTGGTGCTGGCGCCGTAGTAACTAAAAATGTCGCAGCCAAAACAGTGGTTGCAGGCAACCCTGCAAAACTAATTAGGCAACTGAGTTAACCCTATTTTAAAATGATAAATCGAAGTGCTCGCTTACCTGAAAAGGCCTGCATACGGTAACTTTACAGCTACTGACTTAAATATGCTAACTGGTAACCTTTAGTTACATATCACTCAAGATAAATCCACGATAAACACTGTAATGACCTTGTTTCGATTCCTAGTAAGGCATTAACATAGTTCATTGCGCCTGAAGCAATCCCATTTTGCCAAAATAACAGCCCCAATAATGGGCACAATAATAAACTCGAAGGAAACAACATGAGAAAAGTACTCATTGGGGGACTGTGTGCCTCACTTATCGCAGGCCTGACTGCCTGTAATGACAAGGCTGCCGAAGTTAAAGCACCTGAAACTGCTAAAACAGCCACCGCAGCGGCAGTGACTCAAGCACTAGGTTCTGGAATTGAATTTGCTAATTTTGATAAAGCGATTCGTCCACAAGACGATTTCTATAAATACGTTAACGGCACTTGGCTAAAAAACACTGAGATCCCAGCCGATCGCACTAGCATTGGCGCTTTCTACGATTTACGTGAAAAATCACGTGACGACGTAAAAGCCATTATCGAAGAAGTGGCTGCAACACCCAACCTCGCCGTTGGTACAGATGAGCAAAAAGTGGCCGATTTATATCGTTCATTTATGGATACTGAGACACTCAATAAACTGGGAGTCACACCAATCCAAGGCGAATTCGATGCTATTAATGCCTTAAAAGATAAGAATGAATTAGTGAAGTACTTCGCCCACAGCCAAATCGCTGGCGCGGGTACCCCAATAGCATTTTATATCGATATCGATGCGAAAAACTCTAGCCGTTACGCAACACATCTCTATCAATATGGCCTAAGCCTGCCAGAGAAAGACTACTACTTTAACGAATCAGAACGCTTCGTTAATATCCGTAAGGCATATGTCGCCCATATCGAAAAAATGTTTACCCTTGCGGGTCTTGCTAACCCTAAAGCCAGTGCTGAAGCTATTTTAGCCTTAGAAACGGCGATTGCTGCTAAGCATTGGGATGTGGTTGAAAATCGCGACAGCACTAAAACCTACAATCTATATCAAGTCAAAGATCTGCCAACACTGGCACCAGATATCGATTGGGCAGGCTACTTAGCCGCTCTTGGCGCTGACAAGCAAACCGATATCATAGTTAACCAACCTAGCTATATCCAAGGGTTAAACGAAGTTTTAAAAACGACTGAGTTAGCCACTTGGAAAACCTATATGCAATGGCAAGTGCTGACGCACGCGGCGAGCAATCTGAGTGAAGCGTTAGACAATGAAAACTTCGCTTTCTTCTCTAAGACATTGAATGGTCAAGAAGAACAAGAACCTCGTTGGAAGCGTGGCGTTGCAGCCGTCAATGGCGTTCTTGGTGAAGTTGTGGGTAAAGTGTATGTCAAACGTCACTTCACTCCAGAAGCCAAAGACCGTATGCAAGCACTGGTTGAAAACCTGCGTGGTGCTTACGGCGACAGCATCAAAGAATTAACTTGGATGAGCGACAGCACTAAAGTGGCTGCGGCGGATAAGTTAGCAAAATTCAACCCGAAAATCGGTTACCCGAACAAATGGGAAGATTACAGTAAGCTGACCATCAAGGCAGACGACTTAGTCGGTAACGCTATGCGTGCCAGTGAAGTTGAACATGCTAAATCATTAGCCAAACTGGGCGCGCCAATCGATAAAGACGAATGGCACATGACGCCACAAACGGTTAACGCTTACTACAACCCAACCATGAATGAAATCGTGTTCCCTGCTGCCATTCTGCAACCACCATTCTTCAATTTGGCGGCTGACGATGCAGTCAACTACGGTGGTATTGGTGCGGTAATCGGCCACGAAATGGGCCATGGTTTTGACGACCAAGGCGCTAAATTCGATGGCGAAGGCAATATGCGTGATTGGTGGACAGAGCAAGACTTGAAAGAGTTCTCTGCTCGCGGCAAAGCGCTAATCGCGCAGTACGATGGTTACGCAGTGTTTGATGATCTGCATGTCAACGGCAGCTTAACCTTAGGCGAAAACATTGGTGACTTGTCAGGTGTGACTATCGCTTATCGTGCTTATAAGAAATCGCTTAACGGTAAAGATGCACCCGTTATCGATGGCTTAACGGGCGATCAACGTTTCTTCATCGGCTTCACGCAAATTTGGCGCGCAAAAGCTAAAGAAGAAGCAATGCGTAACCGCGTAGCGACCGATCCACACTCACCTGCGGAATTCCGCGCACTGGGTGCACTATCTAACATGCCTGAGTTCTACACTACGTATGATGTAAAACCTGGCGATGCCATGTATATCGCACCAGAGAAACGCGTAAAAATTTGGTAAGCCAAATTTAAATCACTGTTCAGCGGCATAAGCTGGCCAACAATGGCGCTCACTGTTAAAAGTGGCGCCATTTTTATTTCCTTAAACCACTGAGTTATGAATGTGAACCCATGCGCAAGATGAACAAGTCTTCATGGTTGGTTCAGCTTTAATTAAGCAATAGAAGCCTATGGTGGATGCGTGACCTGAATAACTCACCCATAAGGAAGTAGGCCGCATGACTAAGTTATTTCGTACCTTTTTTATTTTTCTACTCTTATTATCGAGCCGCGCTGGTGTAGCAAATCCTATCGACATCAGTGACAGTAAAGCAGAACGTGGTAATTACAGTGCAAGACAGGCATCAAGCCATGACCTACAAGGTCTATATGCACTCAGCAGTCAGACCTTCGATGCGCCTCATCAATCCTCGAATGACTTATCCGTGCTCCATCACCAAGCCTATGATGCACAAGCTGAGCTCGCTCAATTACTCACCAAGATTGCCCATTATTCACAGGCACAAGTGATTGTTCCGCCAGTAAAGAGTTACCAAAGAGCAGCCGATAAAGTGGCCACAAAATTTAACGGTGATGCCAGCCAAATTACCGACCTTGCAAGGGCAAGTATTGTGACCGACAGCATTCAAGATCTGATGCAGGCCTACCAAACTTTGAATGAGCACACCCAAGTTGTGAAACAAAAAAACCGCTTTGCTGAACCTAAAGCCTCCGGCTATCGCGATCTCAATCTACTGGTACGCTTACCCCAATCAGGCATGATTGCTGAAGTGCAATTACACCTACAGGATATCGCTGATATTAAAAATGGTCCTGAACACAAGGTATATGAAAAAGTACAGAGGATTGAGGCCAATGCTCGTAAACAACAACGTTCACTAAGTGAGTTTGAACTCGCGCAGATTGCCCAATTACGTCAAGAATCACATAAGTTGTACCACAAGGCATGGCTTAACTATAAACGGGTTGATGAAGCCAGTTTATTAAGAGCCTCAGTCGCTTAACTAAAAAGCTTCCACTCTTGCGCTGGTTATCTGTAAAGGTACCAGCGCTTTTTTATATTTTACAGCGCCTGAAACATCATCTTAATAAGGTGTAAAAAAGCACTCTCTCGCATCAAAGTGCCATTTGAGTATATAATCCCGCGCCATAGCCCTATCAGCAGGAAATGCCATGCACGACATTATTGAGCAACTCCAAGAACGCAGCGAAACTGTTCCTGTACCACTCGAATTACCCACATTTGAGCAGCTCGTCGAAGTCGAAGAGCAAATCCTGATTTCATTGCCAAGGGAGCTAAAAGAATACCTGTTGTATGCCAGTGATGTGATTTACGGCACGATAGAGCCAGTAACAGCATCAGATCCCTACTCGCACACCTACCTGCCCGAAGTGACTTGCTATGCGTGGTCCATCGGTATGCCAAGGGACATGATTGCCATTTGTCAGCAGGGTGATGCTTTTTACTGTATCGACCAAGATGGTCAAGTACATTTCTGGAAAAACGGCGACTTTACCGATATCTATTGGGAGTCGTTTTGGGAATGGGTTGAAGAAATCTGGTTAAAGATCAAATACTAATTTTACTTTTATTGCATTGAGAACACGATTATGTCTAAGAACATTGGCTTGAATGCCATCGAAATGAGCTACTTACGCCAGTCACTCAGCTTAAGCGCGGCTCAAGTTGGTGCTCTGACTAACCATAGCGAAGCCGATGTACTCGCCTGGGAAAGCGGTGAACAACTGGCACCTGAGCTGGCACAAAAGAAACTGCTTGATATTGATGACATCATTGAGATGCAAGTGCTCAACACCTGCGATGGTATCGAAGAACTATTTAAGAAAGAACCTAAACGTCACTTAGCCTTCGTGGTCTACCCCACTCAAGCGGTTTACACACAATACAACCCCGAATTCTTAAGTTCACTGCCTTTTACTGAGCTGTACAACACGGCCGCTTGGCGCATTAAGAAAGAGTGCAAACTGGTCCTAGAAGTCGACGTCAGCCTAGTGGCTCTCGACGTGGAGGCCTACAAAGCCTTCCGTGAACCAACCAAAATGAGTGAAAGCCGCGAAAGTCGCGCAAAGTGGGCAGCGACTCAGTTATAAACTCAACCGTCACAAGTTTAACCCTATAAAAATAAAGGCCAATATCATTATTGGCCTTTTTTATTAGAGATCACACCACTCATCATAAATGACGCGCCATTCCGAATGAAATGACGCTAAGCGGTAGTTAGAAGTTCATCGTGAATTTAGTGTAAATGTAGCGGCCCATAGGATTATGTACTGAAATAACATAGCCGTAGAGATCCGTATCACCGTCACCGATAGCAAATGGTGGCTCTTCATCAAATACGTTGTTCACGCCTAGTGTCAGCTTGAACATTTCATTGAAGCGATAAGTACCAGACATGTCGACCAATAATTGAGAGTCGATCATACGAGACTTATTACTTTCAAAATCAAGTACACCATCGAAATTGATATCTGGGGTATCTTCAAATTCACCGATGTAACTCAAATTAATATTGGCGGCAAAATTATCCATAGTCCAGTTAGTGGTGAGTAACCAGCGATGTTGAGGGAACTTATACTCACCCGTGTAATCCAGACCGTCTTTCTCAAAATTATGTAAGTAGCTGTACTCTAAGCCAAACTTCAAATCCCCATAGCTATCTAACTCAAAACCATAATGACTAGAGACATCCATCCCTTGTACATCTTGAGAGCTTAAGTTGATAAAGCTTGAATGGATAATACTGATCGGACCTAAAGTTTGACCTAGCTGTGGCGCTAAGCGCTCGCACACAGTGCTATTTTGATCGTTACAATTTGCAGTATAGATATCGCCTAATGGCTGTTTATCAATTTTGTTGTCTTGCGTGATGCTAAAGATATCAAAACCCACATCAAACGTCTGACTCGGCGCCCAGATCATACCGACGTTCCAAGTTTCGGATTCTTCAGCATCCAGCTCAGAGTTACCTTCAAATTCAGTGTTGTAATCTAAGGCTTCACAGTCAACATTATCGGCAGCGCAACGGTAAGTATCGACAAAGAAACTACTTTCGCGAGATGGACCAAGACCTATCTGCGCTAACGAGGGTGCACGGAAGCCCGTAGACCAAGACGCGCGCGCCGTTAGCTCGTCAGTCACTCCCCATTGAAAGGCGACTTTAGGGTTAGTCGTTGAACCAAAATCGCTGTAATGATCATACCGACCAGCGAGTTGCAACTCGAAGTTATCCGTGACTGGAATAGATAATTCCATATAAGCGGCATATTGCTCACGGGATGCCGCAGCAGAGACAGCTTCAGTACCAAAAATCAATCCACGTTGGAATTGCTCATCGGGCACATCACTGACATCTTCTTCGCGATATTCAGCTCCCGCCGCCATCATGATGTCGCGACCGGCCAAGGTAAATGCTTGACCAGATATGTTAGCCGCATAAGATGTCATGTTTGACAAACCTTGGCGTACTAAACTGGTGGTAATAGCGTCAATGACCTCTTGTGAGTTCATCGTGCCGCCGAAAGGATTGTAACGACCCGCATCAATTTCACGTTGCAAATAATCTGTTCTTACCCAGCCTTGGCTGCGATCACCCGTTTGAGTCGACTCACTGCGACCTTTTTGAACAGAAGCTTCCCAATTCCACTCTTTTACTACACCGCGTAAACCAGCAACTAAACGTAAACTATCGGATTCAATATCCCAACGTCGCGCCCCTGCATCAACGGTACGGAAGCGACCAATTTCAATATCTTTCCCCCAAGGATTATTCGGGTGAGATCCAGGTACAGTTAAACCAGCATCCTCGTCAAGTGGTGTCGGTGCTCCACCTGCGATTGAAGTATTGTGCTGCGCCGCTAACTCTAAAAATGCTGTTAAATCATCATTAAAATGATAGTCAAATTGGCCAATAGCCCCTACGCGCTCCGCAGCCGGCGCAACAAAATTGTATGAGCCGTATTCAAATAAACAACTTCCACTCGCGGTTGCACTATCAGCAGGACAAGCAGGGTCGATAGTTTTAACACCATCAACATAGAAATACCCAGGAAAACCACGGGAAGAACGAAAATCTTCACCACCATAAGGTGATTGATTTGAAACACCAAAACGTCCTAAATCAGTCGCAGCTAAAGTATCATTTTTGAAATAGTCGAGGATAACGGAAGCACTGCCCTTATCGGACTTCATCCCCCACACCATATTCGCTGTAGTTTCATCGTAGCCAGTGCCTGAAGCATCACCGTAGCCAAGATTGACCTCAATGCCTTCAATATCTTTTTTCAGAACAATGTTAACCACACCCGCGATCGCATCAGAACCATAAATAGCCGATGCACCGTCCTTCAGTATGTCGATACGTTCAATAGCTGATACCGGAATATTATTGATATCAACAAAGGAATTAGTGATACCTTCGGCAAAAGCACTCGCCGCAACACGACGACCGTTAATTAACACTAAGGTCGCGTCTGGGCCTAAACCACGTAGGCTGATAGATGCGCCGCCGTTGGCGGTTGAATCTTGACTGTTTCCTCGGGTAGAAAACGCGCCAGCACCATTGGCAGGCATGCGTTCAAGTAATTGCTGCAGGTTATCAAATCCCATATTGGCAATATCGTCTTTACTGATCGATTGAATAGGGGAAGGGCCTTCAATATCGGTACGTTTAATACGGGAACCCGTTACTTCAATACGTTCAACTTTTTCTGCACCTTTATCGGCAGCATGGGCCACTGTTGGCGCACATGCCATAGCAATTGCGATTGCACAAGCACTGGGTAGAATCTGAGGTCTGTTCATACATTTCCCTTGTTTTATTTATCTCATTAAAATTATTTTAACAATAAGAAAACCCTAAATTAACAATACACAAGGTAATGAGTTACAAACCAAAGTCAATGGCAGAGAAATAAAAGTTAAACTTTTGTTACATTTGAGGCAGTGTATTTTCCTCATACGAGAATCAAAGAAGGTCTAAGCACTAAAAATTCAACCTACAAGACAAGTCGCAGTATTTGAATATCAGAATTTAAGGAAGAAAGATGGAAGACAAGATTATTTATCAAGCAGAGTTTGAAACCCATTTAGGTTGGTATTGGTTGCTTTCAGGCGCCGCCTATTTCAGCCTAAGCATAATAGGTATTCCCTTGTTATTACTTTGGTTTCCAATCGGGCTCTGGGGGACTCGCCGCTATATTCGCAATATGAGTGCGCAGCTCACCAGCAATAAACTTATTGTCAGGAGGGGCATATTAACTCGTACTGAAAACACAGTGCCTTTGGACAAAATTACCGATATGGCATTGATCCAAGGCCCAATTATGCGCCTATTTGGTCTGCATAAACTCACGGTAGAAACCGCAGGGCAATCGGGCGCAGGCGCATTGATAAGCTTAGTCGGCATAGTCGATGCGCCTCGATTTAGAGCCCGCGTATTAGAACAAAAAGAACGGCTTACCCAACCCTTGCACCCAACAATCCCATCGGCACAGCCAGATAATACGCTGTTACAAATCGTAGTCGAAATGGCTGCAAGCTTAAAACGCATTGAAACTTTACTCAGCCAAAAATTAAACAGATAAATTGAATAAAACGACTTTTAGTTCAATCACTTTACCTTTAATGTTGAGCCACTCACTTAGCGTTAGCGCAGCTTTTACATGAGCGCAGCCTTCGCATGAGGGCTTATTCGATTCCCCAGATTAATTTTCAACAGGCATTTTTAATAACGACATGACAGAACCTTCAGTAACTTCTCCTTCATCCCCTTGGATGACACACCTAACTCTCGGCATTAAAGCCATGGGCCCAGGTGTACTTATGGCCGCCGCGGCGATTGGCGCATCCCATTTAGTCGCCTCGACTCGGGCGGGCGCCGAATTTGGTTGGCAACTGGCTTGGGTTATTCTTGGGGTGAATTTACTTAAGTATCCCTTCTTTGCAGCTGGCGCACGCTACACAGCTGCCACAGGGGAGAGTCTACTGCACGGCTACCAAAAACAGGGCCGAGGTTACTTACTGCTGTTTACTGGGCTCAATGTGATCGCCGCCATTGCCAGTACAGCAGGGGTGTGCATGTTAACCGCCGCTATGTTGACCCAATTTATTCCGCTCCCCATCGATTGGTTAGCCCTACTGGTATTGCTGAGTTCTTTGGCTTTACTGATTTTAGGCCATTATCAACTGCTTGATAGACTCACTAAGATCATCATGTTCGCCCTAACCTTAACCACCTTAATTGCCGTGGCCTTAGCTTGGGATCACGCTCAACCATTAGCGAGCAATTTTGCCTCTCCTTCACCTTGGCAATGGGCCCATGTGGGATTTCTGGTCGCCATGATGGGTTGGATGCCAGCCCCGATTGAAGTCAGCGCTTGGAATTCTCTCTGGTTGCTCGAAAAACAAAAAAGCCAGACAGTGACGAAAGCGCAGGCGCTGCTCGACTTTAACTTAGGCTATATCATCACTGCGATCCTCGCGATCGTGTTTTTGTCCTTGGGCGCTTTAGT
This sequence comes from Shewanella sp. SM20, assembly GCF_025654545.1. Taxonomy (NCBI): domain Bacteria; kingdom Pseudomonadati; phylum Pseudomonadota; class Gammaproteobacteria; order Alteromonadales; family Shewanellaceae; genus Shewanella; species Shewanella sp. SM20. The sequence goes on from NZ_JAKKRK010000023.1 coordinate 23,689, forward strand.
GATGCATGGCAGTGGCGAACACTTTTCAGATTCCGGCGCGCAGTTTGCTAATCAATTGATTAATCTTTACAGCCAAGTGATGGGCGGCGAGAGTCGTTATCTTATTGGTATTGTCGCTTTTCTGTGTATTTTCAGCACAACAGTAACAGTGATCGATGGCTATAGCCGTACCTTAGATATGGGCTGGCAGTTACTCACCTCAAAGACCAGTTCAGACAAACGTCTCACAGGGATCATGCTCGCCATCAGTGCCTTTGGCTTATTGCTGATCCTCTTCTTTAAAGGTGCACTCTTACCGTTACTCGAGTTTGTGATGATCTTGGCCTTTATGACCACAGTCATTTTTGCTTGGTTAAATTACCGCTTAATGACCAGCAAACAGCTCCCCGAGGCCGATAGATACGGCACTAAGATGAAACTCCTCTCTTGGTTTGGCCTGATTTATCTACTGATTTTCGCGGCACTGTTTATCTATTGGTACAACATCATTAAAGGTTAATTGCCCAGAATGTTTATGCCGGAGCAATAAATGGCCTTAACTAACTGCCATTAAATTCCCGCTGAATTCTGCAATTAAGGTGGTTTGGGTATATAATGCGGGCTCTTAAACCAGATAGCGCAGCCGCGCCAAGAGATGACCATGATTAATAATGATATTTTGCGCCGTTTGCGCTTCGTGTTTGATTTTAGCAATGCAAAAATGATTAAAATTTTTGCTAAAGCTGGAAGAGAAGTGCCTGTCGAAGAGATGATTGATCTTCTACGTAAAGAAGAGGAAGAAGGTTATAAAGCTTGTAACGACACGACCTTATGTCAGTTTTTAGATGGTCTTATCATAGAGAAGCGCGGTCTACGTGAAGGTGCAGAAATTCCAGCACCCGTTTCACGTTTAAACAACAACCTCATCTTTAAAAAACTGAGAGTTGCCCTCGAAATGCGTGAAGAAGACATAGTAGCAGCTTTGGCTTTAGCCGAAGTGCAAATGTCAAAATCAGAGCTAAGCGCCCTGTTCCGCAATCCAGACCACAAGAATTTTAAAGAGTGTGGCGATCAAATACTGCGTAACTTTATCCGCGGCTTATCACTTAAGTATCGCGGCGTATAACGCTAAACTTATGACATAAAACGCAGCTTAGGCTGCGTTTTTTTATATCCGTTTTTATCTACACCTGAGCTTGTTTGGATATAAACAAGACCTTAACAATTCCATCTCAACAGCCTCAGAAATCCTGTTTAAAACAGCTGACTTTTTTACTGCTGCAAAAAAAACCACAAATACCTCGTTCCACGGACAACAAAGATCACATTTCATGATAACCTTACGTGACTTACAGCACGTATTGACCACTTAAACAATAACTCAAAAGGTTACCCATGGACGATAATAAACGCCCCCTCTATCTTCCGTTTGCAGGACCTGCCATTCTTGAAGCCCCACTGATTAACAAGGGCAGTGCATTTTCTGAAGAAGAGCGTATTTTCTTTAACCTCGAAGGCTTAGTCCCCTATGCCATTGAAACGATTGAGGAGCAGGCTTCTCGCGCCTACGATCAATTTAGAAGTTTCAATAACGACTTAGACAAGCACATTTACCTACGTAATATCCAAGATACAAACGAGACCTTATTTTATCGTTTAGTGCAAAATAACATCAGCGAGATGATGCCCATCATCTATACGCCGACAGTAGGTTTAGCTTGTGAACGTTTCTCGAAAAACTATCGCCGCAACCGTGGTTTGTTTATCTCCTATCCGAACAAAGATAGGATCGATGACATCCTCAATAACTCGACTCGTCAAAAAGTTAAAATTATCGTAGTCACTGATGGTGAACGTATTTTAGGCCTTGGCGATCAAGGTATTGGCGGCATGGGGATCCCTATCGGTAAGCTGTCACTCTACACTAGCTGTGGCGGTATCAGTCCAGCTTATACCCTGCCTATTACCTTAGACGTAGGCACAGATAATCCGCAGTTGTTAGAAGATCCTATGTATATGGGTTGGCGCCATCCTCGCATCGGTGGCGAAGAATATGCCGAGTTTATCGAAGCCTTTATGCAAGCCGTCCACGTGCGTTGGCCGGATACTTTGATCCAGTTCGAAGACTTTGCCCAAAAGAATGCCATGCCGATCCTAGAGCGTTATAAGGATCGCTATTGCTGCTTTAACGATGATATTCAAGGTACTGCTGCGGTTGCCGTTGGTTGCTTGCTCGCCGCGTGTAAGGCTGCGGGCACTGAATTGAATCAACAACGTATCGCCTTCCTCGGTGCTGGTAGTGCCGGTTGCGGTATTGCCGAAGCTATCGTTGCACAAATGGTGTCTGAAGGGATCAGCGACGAGCAAGCTCGTACTCAAGTGTGTATGGTTGACCGTTGGGGCTTATTGCTCGACAACATGCCTAACCTGTTGCCATTCCAGCAAAAATTGGCGCAAAAATGCACCAACATCCAAAATTGGAGCAATTTCAGCGACAATATTTCACTGCTCGATGTGGTTAACAACGCCAAGCCGACAGTGCTGATTGGGGTATCTGGCGTTCCAGGTCTCTTCACCGAAGAAATCATCCGTGCTATGCACAGTCATTGTGCTCGGCCGATTATTTTCCCTATGTCGAACCCCACCAGCCGCGTAGAAGCGACACCGAAGGACATTTTGCATTGGACCTCAGGTCAAGCACTCGTCGCTACTGGCAGCCCGTTCGAGCCAGTCGTTGTCGATGGTGAAACCTATGAAATTGCCCAGTGCAACAACAGCTTTATCTTCCCAGGTATTGGCTTAGGCGTATTAGCTTCGGGCGCACGTCATGTATCCGATGCCATGTTGATGGCTTCAAGTCGCGCACTTGCCGAATGTTCGCCACTGGCAATCGATGGTACAGGTCCACTACTGCCTAAACTCGAAGATATCCATGCGGTGAGTAAGCATATTGCTTTCGCCGTAGGTAAAGTCGCAGTTGAACAAGGGTTAACGCTGCCAATGAGCGATGAGATCTTACAGCAGTCGATTGAAGGCAATTTCTGGAGTCCAGAATATCGCCGCTACAAACGCACTTCGTTCTAAGCATAGCGTTGCCGCGACCCAAGTCGCAGTAAAGCAGCTTAGTTGAGCGTTTGTGCTAGCCAGCAAAAAGCCCGTTACTTTGCAGTAACGGGCTTTTTAATTTTCTGACTCTGTGCTGATTTCAATAAAAACTAAGGCGCCATCACCTGTTTAAAGCTATTGAGCAAAGCACGATCGGTACGCGCTTTCTTCAACTTACGTAGGCTTTCTTTGAGCGATTCATCGGCTAAGCGCGTAAAAATACCGTTATATTCTTGCTCTTGGATTGCACTATCGGTATCGGCTTGCTCAGAAATTTCTTGGGCGACACGACTCAATTGCAACCAAGCATTCGCGATATAGAAACCGTGGAATGCGGCTTGTTCCATTAGATTACGTGCACTTGCAGGTAAAGATGCCCAAGCTTGGCTAAATTTACCTTCCCTGTCTTCCAACAGTTCGGCACACAAACCTTGGTACGCTGCGAATAAGTCGCCCGGTAATTTAGCCATTGGTAACACTTTATTCGCAACATTGTAAGAAATCTGCTCGGCAGTTTCGCGGTAAACAGCTGATAATTCGCTCATAAAAATCTCGATTCGCATCCCAAAAATAGACTTAAAACTGGCCACTCACATATAAACCATAAACGCCGTTACCCGCAATCGGCGTAACTGTAATCCCCTCATAGGGTTGAGTAAAATACCAACCCGCCAGCGCTCCAATCGCCGCGCCAGCTAACACATCCTCGAGGTAATGCTGGTCGCTCGCCACTCGGGTATAGCCCACATAAGATGCGGCAACATAGGCAGGTAAACCATATTGCCAACCATAGCGCTGCTGAATAAACGTCGCCGCCATAAAGCTGTCTGAGGTATGACCCGATGGAAACGAATCATCGCCACTATCGTCTGGCCTGTCTTTACTCACACCATACTTAAGACCTTCAACAATTAACCGACTCGACACCGCTGCCTGAATTAACTGCCAACTACCGTCATAACCCTCTTCATAAAACAAGGTCGCGCCCATCGCAGTAGCGGGTAATAATAAATGTAATACATCGCCAGAGGTTTCTAAATCTGAGCCTGCCCAGCTAGTGCCACTCATCATGAATAATGCAGCACAGAGTAATTTCTTCAAGGGTGATTCCTTTGTGGGATAATAACCAAGGCGGAGTTTATACCTTGATCATTAACCGAATGCAAAATTGCTATACATCTATATTAAAAATGAGCAAACAAGTTATGCTAAGCTAATAATTAGCTATTGATTTTAATTCGAACAGGAATCTTTTTTGCTACATCAACTTAGGTATTTATCATTCTCCTTATTGCTGCTTCTACTGCCGCTCAGCAACGCTATGGCAGAAGAAAAGACTCAGGTTGATAAAATATTTGCAAGATTTGAAAGCGGCGTCCCTATGACCCGTGAAGAAATCGAAAGCAATCTAGTGTTATTAAGCAAACTAATTTCGACTGACGATGTCACCCGTCATGAAAAGCTGCAACTGCTTAAATGCTGGGATCAGAATACAGAAAACGACACCGCTATTGCACTGGCACTTAAAAATACTAACCAAGCACTGAGCAATATTCCGCCAACCGCCTCCCCCCATTTCATTACCGACCTCACGCTCTGCCGCTCTTGGTTTCTGCAATTAAGTGGTGACATGGATGGCGCGATGGAAGGCTATAATCTCAGTGTTAAACGTGCCTATGAGCATGAAGACCTAAAGCTAATCGCCGACTCGCGCAGCATTCGCGGCGCACTTTACTCTTATATTGGCGATTTTTCTGCGGCATTAGACGATCTCGTCACTGCGCAAGATCTCTATGAATCACTCAATTTAAGCGGTTGGGCTAACATTAACCTTGCCGATGTTGCTACCAGTTTTAGACGTTATGGCGATCCCCAAAGTGCAATCCGCTATTACACCAAACTCAAAGCTCTCTATCTAAAAAACAATAACCAAGAACAGGCAATGTATGTCAACTCGGACATTGGCCTTGCCTTAGATGAACTCGGTGAACATCAACAGGCCGTAGATAATTTCTTAGTAAGTTATCAATACTTCAAGGAACATCAGCAGGAAAAAGTGGCAGCAACTATGGCAACGAATATTGCCTACAGCTTAATCAAACTCAATCGTCTGACCGAAGCCGAAAAGTATTTAATCGAAGCCGATACTGTTATTAATGAAAAAGATCTGACCGATTACAGCTTCATGAAGCTTTTTATGGCCGATATAAAGTTTCAACAAGCTCGCTATAAAGAGGCGCTTACCGAACTTGAGCAAGGGGAAAAAGCCTTTCGCACTCTGCAGAATAATCGGGGACTCACTCAACTGCTGCAGCTTAAAAGTAACATATATGTGGCTATGAATGATTTATCTGCTGCCTACGGAGCGCTGCAAGAATTTGTTACCCTAACAAAAAAAGTCGATGGTAATTCTCTCTCCCATCATACGACAGAATTAAAGGTCAAGTTTGATACCAGTCGGATTGAATCTGAAAATCAACGCTTGATTGAAAACCAAAACCTTAAAGAACAAGAGCTCGCGCTACTTGAAAAGAACAAATCACTGCAACACATTATCCTATTACTAGCGGGCTTTATCCTGACGATAGTTTCTATATTCGCTTATAAACAAGTACATAGAAATCGCCAACTGCAAGTTATTGCCCTCACGGATTATCTTACCAAACTCCCTAATCGTCGGCATATTTATGCCCAAGCCGCGAAATATTTTCAGCAAGCCTTAAAACATCAAAGCCCTTTTTCAGTGATTATTTTTGATGCGGATCACTTCAAAAAAATCAACGATAACTTCGGCCATGAATTAGGCGATCGCGCCCTTATGACCATTGCAAATGCAGGCCGAGCCTTATCGGGTAATAAAGACCTCGTTGGCCGCATCGGTGGTGAAGAGTTTTTAATCCTATTGCCTAACACTGATGCCACAGGTGCGTTAGCGCTGGCGCATCAATTGCAGAACCATATTAGCCGCCTTAGCGCACAGAATTTACCAGCAGAACTCAAATTGACCGTTAGTGCTGGTGTCGCCACTTTAGAACCACAAAATAATACGGAAGATGCATATCAAGATAAAGATTTTGCCACCCTGCTAAAGCGGGCCGATAATGCTCTTTATGAAGCTAAAAATGCGGGCAGAAATTGTGTGAAATCAGCCAAGAATGAGGCTTTAAGAGAGGATTAAACGGCCTTATGCCAAAACACTTGATGTTGTAATGGCGGTGGCAAAGTGCCAAACCATGTCTGATACAAACGACTAAATTCACCTGAGTCTTTCATTTTCTCAAGCTCTGTTTGCCAACTGATAACGGTTGCCGCCGATGTCCCTTTAGAAAAAGCTAAATAGAGATTAATCTCCGATACTACAAACACTTGGCGGATATCTGTCTCACTCGCACCCACTTCTTCGAGTATCTGCTTTACCGCAAGATCCGCCTGGCACCAAAAACGAATTCGAGAAAACAGCAACTGTTTCGCCGATTGCTGCGGAAAACTCGCCACCAGCAAATTATCCACGCCCGCTTGTTGTAGCAACTGCGCACCCGCCGATTCCCGATAAACCCCCACAATATCTGTCGATTGAAGTTCAGCAAGTTGATCGAGAGCGACGGGATCTGCCGCCCTTGCGTACAATGCAATTTTACTGGTCGCAATAGGACCGATAAAATCAAACTGCTCAGCTCGCTCATCATTAATTGACGTAGCAAAAAGTAAAACGTTCGCTGAGGTATTGGCAATCGAATACGCCCGAGCCCAAGGTAACACATCGATTTTTTCACTCTGACCCAGTCTTGATTGCAAGGTATTGACTAAGTCCACCGCAAAACCTTGCGGCACACCATTTTGCTCGTAACTCATGGGAGGCCAAGCTTCGGTCACCAATTTCAACTTGTCAGGCGCCGCAAAAACAAGATTAGGCATCAGGCCTAATAAGCTCATCGCAAGAAAACACGCCCTAAGGGGAAACGCACTCAGCATACGAATACCAAACGATAAACATTAGACCTAATCATAGACTCAATCCCAACAGCAAATAAACAAATACCCCAAAGAAAATATCGCCTCATGCCCCCTTCTGAGTAAACTCGTCCTCAATAAGTGAAAACTGCTATCATATTGCCACCTAGCCAAGAGCCTCGCTGCAATCAATTCATGTCAACTTTAGCCAATCAAACCCCAAGCCAATCCTATGCCAGCATGCTGTCGCGGCTCGCTCTGCAAATTAAAACGTGGGGAAAAGCACTCGGATTTGCGCAGGTTGGCATTTGCGATACGGATTTAACCGCTGAAGAAGCCAAACTCCAAGCATGGCTAGACAAAGGTTTTCATGGCGAAATGGCCTATATGGCCACCCATGGCATGATGCGCGCTCGCCCGCAAGAACTGCATCCGGGCACAGTGCGGGTGATCTCCGTACGGATGGACTATTTGCCACCCGAAGCTGGCTTTGCAACGAATCTCACCGATCCCAACTTAGGTTATATTTCCCGTTATGCCGGAGGTCGCGACTATCACAAGTTGATCCGCGCTCGACTTAAAAAGCTCGGAGATCAAATCAGTGCAGAGTTAGTTTCTCTCGGTTTCGATGCCGCTGACTTTCGCCCCTTTGTTGACTCAGCCCCTGTACTTGAGCGCCCCTTAGCCGAAAAAGCCGGCATAGGCTGGACAGGTAAACACTCACTCATACTCAACCATGAGGCTGGCAGTTGGTTCTTTTTAGGTGAGCTACTGATCAATTTGCCTCTACCTGTGGATATTCCCATTCAAGAAGGCTGTAACACTTGTGTCGCCTGCATTACCTCCTGCCCAACGGGTGCAATCGTAGAACCTTATGTAGTCGATGGCAGACGCTGTATTTCCTATCTCACCATTGAACTGCAGGGCGCTATTCCCGAAGAATTTAGGCCACTCATGGGCAATCGCATCTATGGCTGCGATGATTGCCAACTCGCGTGTCCCATCAATCGCCAAGCGCCGCTGACTGAAGAAACTGACTTTCATATTCGTCCGCAGTTAAAGCAACCTGACCTTCTCAGCCTTTTTGCTTGGAGCGAGGCCGAGTTTCTTAAACAAACTGAAGGCAGCGCCATTCGTCGCATTGGACATAAACGTTGGCTACGTAATATTGCAGTAGCACTGGGTAACGCTCCCGCAAGCCCAAGCATTGTTGCCGCACTTAACGCCCGCAATCACAGCGAAGATATCGATGAGATAGTGCGTGAGCATATTGAATGGGCGCTTAATGCCCAGCAATCGCGCCTTGCTGAAAGCACCGCAACTGAACAACAAAAAGCCCGCCGCAAAACCGAGCGTATGGTGCGCATTATCGAAAAAGGCTTACCGCGAGATGCTTAAGTCAGTCGGCAATAAATAAAAGACAACGGATGCATAAGCATCCGCTGTTGCTAACTCAATAAGATCAATAAAAAATATTTCACTCAAGCATAATATTAACCAAGGCGGTGACGTAGTTCTCGCGTGGCATCGACCATGTTTTTCAGTGCAGGTTCAACTTCATCCCAAGTACGGGTTTTTAGGCCGCAATCTGGATTAACCCATAGCTGACGTACGGGCACTTTTTGCGCCGCTTTCTCGATTAAGTGCACCATGGCCTCCACACTTGGGGTGTTTGGCGAGTGAATGTCATACACACCGGGGCCGATTTCATTGGGATATTCAAAATCTTCGAAGGCATTGAGTAACTCCATCCGTGAACGCGAAGTCTCGATAGTAATCACATCGGCATCCATGGCGGCAATCGCGGCAATGGTGTCATTAAACTCGCTGTAACACATGTGGGTGTGGATTTGAGTCTCATCAGTCACGCCAGCAGCGCTGAGTTTAAAGGCATTCACCGCCCAATCTAAGTAGGCTTGCCATTCACTTTGTTTCAATGGCAGACCTTCACGGAAGGCGGGCTCATCGATTTGTATAATACCAATACCGGCATTTTGTAAGTCCACCACTTCATCACGGATCGCCAGCGCCAGCTGAGTCGCAATCACATCGCGGCCGATATCTTCACGGGCGAATGACCAATGCAGAATCGTCACAGGGCCAGTCAGCATGCCTTTTACAGGCTTGTCGGTGAGACTTTGGGCAAACTCGGCCCAATCAACCGTCATCGCCTTTGGACGACTAACATCACCATAGATCAACGGCGGCTTAACACAGCGTGAACCATAGCTTTGCACCCAACCATTTTTGGTAAAGCCAACGCCCGCAAGCTGCTCACCAAAGTATTCCACCATATCGTTGCGCTCGGCCTCACCATGAACCAGCACATCGATACCGAGTTTAAGCTGGCGGTCGATAGTATCGCGGGTGACTTGTTGTAATTGCTCTGTATATTGTGCATCACTCAGATCGCCCTTGCGCCAACGACTGCGTAGTCCACGGATTGCAGGTGTTTGTGGGAAGGAGCCAATGGTGGTGGTCGGCAACAGAGGTAAACGGTATTTCTGCTGCTGCACTGCTTGGCGTACGGTGAAATCACTGACGCGCTCATAATCGGCAGATGTCAACGCGGCAACGCGGGCAATCACTTGACTGTCGGCAGCCTGCGCTTTCGCCTCGCGGCGCGCCAAACTGGTTTGCACAATCTCTTTTGCCGCGATAGATTCAGGTGCCAGTAGCAATTGGCGCACATTGGCCAGTTCAAGTAATTTTTGCTTCGCAAACGCGAGTTGTTGACGCAGCGCGGGCTCAAGCGTGGCTTCCACATCTAAATCCACAGGGCTGTGCAGGAGTGAGCAAGAAGTACCGATCCACAAGCGATCTCCGAGATCACGGGCAACCGCGCCTATGCGTTCGGCAATCAAATCCGCCTCTGCCGCCCACACGTTGCGACCATTGACCACACCCACCGACAAAATTTGATCTCGACCAAGCGCATGGGCAAAGACAGCCAATTGATCCGGCGCTGTGACTAAATCGACATGCAACCCCGCGACCGGCAAGGCCGATACCAGCGCTTGATGGTGTGCGATACCGCCGTAATAACTGGTAAGAAGGATCTTCACCTTCGCAGTGCTGAGGGCTTGATACGCCTCAGTCATCGCCGCTTGCCATTCGCCATCCAATTCCAATGCGAGAATAGGCTCATCGAGCTGTACCCATTGCACTCCCAGAGCAGCAAAACGCACCAAAATGTCAGCATAAGCAGCTAATAAATTGGGTAATAAGCTTAACTTATCAAACTCTTGGCCCACGGTTTTAGCAAGGAACAAGTAGCTAACAGGGCCGAGTAGCACAGGTTTTGCTTTATAACCTAAGGACTGCGCTTCGCTAACTTCATCAAAGAACTGCTCATAGGCAATCGAAAACTCTTGGTTTTGGCTGAGCTCAGGTACCAGATAGTGATAGTTAGTATTGAAATACTTGGTCATTTCAGAGGCTGGCGCATCTTGGCCCGTTGGCGCTCTGCCGCGGGCAACACGGAATAAAGTATCGAGATCGATTGCCCCTTCACCACGATGACGATCAGGAATGGCATTTAAAGTCGCGCTTAAGGTCAGCACTTGATCATAAAAGGCAAAATCACCTACGGGAACTTGCTCAATGCCAGCAGCAGCTTGCCACTGCCAATGGGTGCGGCGAAGTTCACTCGCCACTTCACGTAATTGTGCCTGAGTGCTCTCACCACGCCAGTATTTTTCTAAGGCAAATTTCAATTCACGACGACGCCCAATACGGGGAAACCCAAGACTATTTAATTGCATACTCTATCTTCCTTTATTTGAGATAAGCCATATTCGGCACTTACACCCACCAGATTGTTTTCTCTTGGCACTTTTCAGCACTTCAGCCTGATAAATAACAATGGGCGTCTGGACGTCTAGAAGTTTATTGTGTTAGTCTCTATTCCAGCAACCGAATTGATTTCAAGCACAACATGAGCGAAATTCACTTGGAGTGAACATGATCGAACTAAGACACCTGCGAACCTTAATGGCCCTGAGAGAAAGCGGCAGTTTGGCGGGCGCAGCCAAAAAACGTTTTGTCACTCAATCCGCCCTCTCCCACCAGATTAAGGAGTTGGAGCAAAGGATTAACTCGCCCATTTTTGTGCGTAAGAGTAAGCCACTGTCATTCACCCAAGAAGGTGCACGCCTGCTGCATCTGGCCGAAGAGATTTTGCCTAAGGTGTTAGAAACCGAGACAGATTTGAAGAATGGGCTGGAAACCGAAACCAATCAGTTGCGAGTCGGCATTGAGTGCCATAGCTGTTTTCGCTGGTTAATGCCTGTGATGGAGCAATTTAGACAAGATCATCCGACAGCCGAGTTAGACTTGTCGAGCCGCCACTTGTTCGACTCGCTCAATGCCTTAGAAATGGGTGAACTGGATATTGTATTAACCTCAGATCCTGTGCCTGGGCATTCACTCGCCTACCAGCATTTGTTTGATTTTGAAGTGAAGTTAGTGGTTGCTAAGGATCATCCTTTAGCGAAAGAAGCCTATGTCACCCCTAAGCAATTAGCACACTTGCCTATTATCAGTTATCCAGTGCCGTTGACACGTTTAGATATTTATCGCCACTTTTTAGAGCCTGCGGGCATAGAGGCAGGCGAGCAAAAAACCTGTGATTTAACCATGATGTTATTGCAACGCATCGCCTGTAAAGACGGCATAGCCGCACTGCCAAGTTGGTCGATAAATGAAGGACATGGACTGAGTCTCGCTACGGTAAAACTCGGCCAAGAAGGCTTAAAACGCCCGCTATTTGGCGCCTATCGCCGCCACAGTGCTAACTCTGCATTGATCCAAAATTGGTTACAACTGGTGGCGAGGGAAGGTTTATCCCGCCAGCAGAAGACGAATTAATGCGGGTGACATAGAGTAAAAAGCCTGCGAATGCAGGCTTGTTTATTGAGTCAAATGACTATTTCATAGCATCGACAAATTACAGCGGATTCATCAACAATCCACGCATAGACAAGACACGGCGCAGTATCAACCCTGATGAATTAGGATTACGGGTCTGACGCAAATTATGGGCGATCATAAATTCTTGACGCAGATCCTGATCGAGATCTAACGCCTCGAACGCTTCGATGGTTAAGGTCTGTTGTTGATTATCAATCAATGACTTAATCACACTTAAAGGAAATGACTGTTCGGCATTAGCATTTAAATAGGCAAATGCGGTCAGTGCGATAATTTGGCCGAACACACTGAACAGAGCTAAGGTTTGTACTTCGTCAGCATCAACCTCCACACCTTCCATATCCGCTAAGCTATCTACCGCATCCGTTGCAATATCTTCAGTCAGCTTCCAATAACCTTGGACCAACTTTTTATAGGGCTGTGGCAGTTCATCGAGGCGTTCTTTTAAATAGAACGTAAAGGCGTAGCGATAGATATTAACTTGACCTAAGCGGATCAAAGCTTCTTTCAACGAGCGAGTTTTGTGATTTTCCACTACAGCAGCCTGTGCGGAATTACTGCGCATAAGCATGTGCGCTGCCAATGCGGGATCGCTCGAGATAATGTCAATCACATTACGAATGTCGCCTTCAGCAAGGATCGCTTTTTTGAGTGGAATTAGAATCCCTCGGCGGCCAATCACTTGCTCTTCGTTCGCTATGATAGCTCTAACTTGAGTAAAAACCTGTTGCTCAAGATCAGTCATAAGACACTTTACACCTGTTTATTAACAATAAGATGATTCGGTTACAGCTCACATCATACCTAAAATACTAAGAATTTCAGCCATAAACAGCAGAGTAAAATATAAATTACTCCTATTTAGTAATGACTGCCCGCTAACACTATAGATAACGACAATTAAACCACTCTACTAAAACGATATTCAAGACTATACCTATTTTAAGATTTATTCTTTGAACTCAGCGTAAAAAATAAAAAGCCAGACTGAGTCTGGCTTTGTTATTAGATAGCTCATTAATATTTAGAAGCGGTAGCCCACAGTGAAACGAATATCGCGACCTCGACCAGAATAGTAACTATCCCCCCAATCGCCACCGTAATAACCTGCGCTAACATAATCTTTATCGAATACATTATCGATACGCAGACTGGCAAGCCAAGCATCACGATTATAATTCAAGGCTAAATTACCAAGCACGTAACTTGCTAGCTTATCACCTTGATTAGCGTTATCGCCTTCGATAAAACGATCCCCCGTGTAGATAGCTTCGGCAAATACTTGGAAATGCTCAGCAAAATCCATGCTGACATAACCGCGTCCCGTGTGTTTTGCCACCCAAGACAGCTCTTTGCCATCGTTAGCACCATCGGTAAATTCGGCGTCGGTATAGTTATATTCCAGCCCTAGCTGCAGCGCTTTAGTGATCTGCCAATCCCAATCGGCACCCGTGCCATAACGACGAGAAGCGTCGGCATTTACGTTTGCACCGTTGAAATTTCCACCTATGGGTTTAACTGCACTCGAGTCATAAACAATTTCATCCTCTAAATCGAGACGATATAGGCTGACTCGCAGGGTTTGACTAGCGACAGCCCAATCCCAACCCGCCTCATAGGAACGGCCTGTTTGCGGCTTTAAGCCAAATACGCCCGGCGATGTATAAGCTTGCTCATCCACTTTGGCAAAACGGAAGTTATCATCAGCGCGCACATAGAGTCTGTGCTCCGCAGTTGGGCGGTAATTTAAACCCAGTTCGAATGCGTGGGCATTTTCGTCTAAATCCATGCCATTAGGATAGACATTGCCATCGACTAACTCGTCGGTCACACGCGCATAACGGCCACCCACAACGTAACTTAAAGTATGGCTTAAAGGCACTGTAGCTTGTAGATAGGCGCTTTGCATTTGCTGCACATTACTGCGCGCCATAGTGTCAAAATCAGCCTTACCACGGCTGATATCTAAGCCAGTCACTAGGTTTAGCTCGCCTTGACGCGTACTGTAATTCGCTAACGCTTTAGGGCTAAACATTAACAGTGAGCGTGTGTTATGGCTGTTCGCCCCCCAATTAAGAGAAGACACTAAGGTATCGCTGTAATCTAAATCCGCCGCCAGCGCCCAGTTTTGATTAAGCTGATGCTGGTAACCCGTTCGCGCCGCAGTGGTCATCTCGTGGGCATACTCTACCTTATTTGATGAAGCACGGGGATCGTCTTTAAATTGCTTTTCAGTAAGCGAGCCCGGATTTTCACGATCGTTATCGTAGTAGCTGGTTTCAACAAAGAACGAGTCTGTGGCTGTTTTATATTGAATGCGGCCAAGAATAGAGCCGGTTTCGTTGGCATTATGCTGGCGATAGTTGTCACCTTGGTTGTAACTACCGGTGAAAAAGTAACGCCAATCTTTGTTGATCGCGCCAGACACATCACCACGACCTTCATAGGTATCAAAACTGCCGCCGGATAACTGCACGCTGCCGCCAGTATTTTCAGGGGACTTAGTGACAATATTAATCACCCCGCCCACGGCTTGATCGCCATAAAGTACACCTGCACTACCCGATAAAATTTCAATACGATCCACTTGATTAAGCGGAATGGCATTAAGGCTAGGCGCTGCGATATCGATATTATTGAGACGACGACCATCAAGTAAAATCAGCGTGTTATTAACGGCAGTGCTGGCGCTAAAACCGCGCATCGCAAAGCTAGTTCCAATATTGTTATCCGAAATTTGAATACCGCTTTGACCGCGTAAGACGTCGGTCAAATTAGTCGCGCCACTCATTTCAATTGCCGCGGCATCAATCACATTCACATTGGCGGCAATATTTAACGGGGTCTTATCAGAGCGGCCGATCACGACAAGATGCTCGTCGACTTTAGCTGTGCTGGTATCGTCAGCCGCCACAGCGGGCGCGATAATTGAAAAACTGCATAGGCTGCCGATCAGCAGCGCGATTTTTGTTGGATTTGTTCCCATTTTACCTTTAACTCCTGCAAGGAAAACGGGGCATTGACGCCACGATACCGTTAATTCAGTCGTAAATACTGACGGTGATTATCGCATTTTGAGATCTGCCCACCGAAATCTCAAAAACACCTTTAGGGCCGGTCTCCGGACTTAGGCTATGTTAATCCATTAAAAGTTAGATTAACGCGAGACTGACCTTTCACATTCTGACTTTCGGGTTCAGTCTTGAACACACCAATCAAACGCGGTCTTCTCTCACCTTTTACCGTTGCGGGGGCAGTGCCAGAATTTCACTGGCTTCCCGATTATCTCACGACACTATCATCGTAAGCACCACAGAAGGTTGACTCAAAATTAGGTTAAAAGGGCGTACAACCTGTTAACGCCCAACAAGGCTCAGGGCATATCAGACCTGAGCGCGCGCATTATAGACGTCTATACGGATGAAAGTCCATTAATCTCAGATTAGCGAGAAAACTCACATGAGCTAGAAAACACCATCCCAGTTTTTTGCCGCAGGTTTTGGTCTGTCTTTGCTCAAAATCGCCTGACGCTGCTCAGGGGTTTCACATTGGGCAACGGGGGTAAAATCCAGCGGTTTAATCACTAACGAGTCAGCAGGTTGCACTGGCGACTTGTCGAACATTGGCAAATTCATCGACCAAGAGACCAACTCCCCCTTTTCGCTGATGCCAACATAACCGTCATTTGCGCCATCTAACCAAGTAAGGCGCGGAATACGTGCAATCAACTTCTCCACATTTTCACGGTTGGCGCGATAACCAACAGGCACCACTTTGCCATCGGGACGCGTAAACACAAAGGAGGCTGGCCCTCGAGTAATGACGCTGCCTTCCTGCCAATATTTATCAAGAATCTCTTGGGCATAGTGAAACCCAAACATATGAGCGTAATCAGTATCGTCGGCCACTATTTGCGGCACGGCCTTATCCCGCAGTAATAAAAAGCCTGAGCCAATGCTGATAATCTCTTTTACCCCTGTGATATCGGTTTTTTTAATCCAATCGACACCACAGTTAATCCCATCGCCCCAAAAATGCGCATCCCCCGTAGGGCTTAAAATCGCAAAGGCACAATTGTTTGCCGTCATACTCGCCACATCCTTTAAGGCGCTGCGGATCGAGTAAGCATCACTGCGCCAACCCCAACTCACCACAGTGCCGTCCTTTTTCAAGGCGGCATAGGTGTGTTGAAAATATTCGATCTTCGCTACATCCGTAAGCTGCGGGAGTAACTTTTTCATATTGGTCGACTCTTCAACCTGCCCCCAAATCACAGCACTGCCCTCTTTTTTGAGGGCGACAAAACTGCGACCTCTGGCAAAGATATCGACAACATCAACTAATTGATCCTGCACATGTAAGCTATTGCCGCCGTAGGGGCCATAACCCCAAGTATGCACCTTGCCATTGGCATCAAGGGCGGCAATGGCCTCTTGATTGGTGAACAACTTGGTAATATTGGTCATGCGGTTTTGTAGGGCTTTGTCGAGGCTATATTTCCCCGCATTGCCCCAGTACACCACAGTGCCATCTTGACGTAACGCGGCAAACCCATCCTTGACTGGGACGATTTGCTTAACTTGCTTAAGCTGCTCCGTCACCTCCCGGCTATCACCGCCAGCATAACTGTCACCCCAAGTGATCACCTCACCAGATTGTGTTAACGCCGCAAAGGCCGAACTGTTGGTGACCACAGTCTCGACTGCGGGTAAATCACAGGGAATATGGCGATACTGTGGACTCGGATTTTCCTTAAATTGGATGAGTTTACCGTTATCAAACTGCAATAAGGATTCCTTATCATTTTCGAACACGGTTAAGGGTTTCGGCTGACTACAAGCCGTTAATTGCAGGGCGATTAAAACTGACACGAATGCCAAAGGGCGAGGAATTGAATAAGACTGCATAACTTATTTCCTTGTCGTTGCTGAAAACGTGAGTTGCTGAATATGTTGCGCTACTTTATCCGATAATGACTCGATTATCGGCCTCAATGCGCGCTGAAAACCATGATTCATATCTAACCGAGACAATAGTGCTTGTGCATGTTTATCAGTGGTCTGCGCGCTATCAAGGCTGAGGGTTTGAAGCGCCATCGTCTGGCCAAATGCCGCTAAAATCACCGCTTGCACAGGGCTAACACTTGGCTCCGGCGCGCTACGCGTATCATCGAGCACCCATTTAACTAACCAAAGTAAATATTCGATACGGGCTGCAAGGTCGACACTGCATTTTTTTTCATCCTCCAAGCCAAAACTGAGCTCCTTGGCATAACAAAGTGCCTCCAATGCCTTGAGCTTTTCTGCCGATAATGTCAGTGCAAAAGGGAGCTGCGCAGTGCGAGTCATCAGCACAAAGGTTGCCAAGGTTCTTGCTGTTAAGGCTTGATTGCAACGGGCTAACATCGCGAGCGCTAAGTCGTGAAACCCTAATGAAATCAAGCGATAAAAGCTAATCATCACAATAGTTTCATCTATCGATTCCAGCTGTTTTTTGCTTGGTGCAGATTGCATTTGGGCAAATAAGGCAACAAAACTTGGGTATAACTCAGGGCAATGGCCAATATGGTCGGCCGCTTCCCATACCAGAATATTAGCGGCTGGGTGGCGCCTGTAGGTTTCAAGCAAATTGATAATTCCAACGTAATCTTGCTGATCCCCTAAACGCTTGAGTATTGGGATATAACGAGACTCAGCCCAGCAAATTCTTAAAGGAGTCGAACAGAAATAGCCCACCAGCAAACCCAATAATAAGCTTGCAGTACCAAAGGCAAAGTCCCACTTGGCGAGATCGCGGGTTAATTTAAGGTCTGCACTTGCACGGGTTGGTGCATCAGGAAGGTAGCTCACAGCACTTTGCGCATAATGGGGCCCTAATGCCCACGGCGTATCACCCTGCGGCGGAGCTAATTGATAAGTCGCACGGCAATCAACACCATCAAGCCCCCACTGACGAATCACCTCGCCCTCGGCGGTGTGATATTCCACTAAGCAAACCAATCTTTGGCGAGAAATGCCGTTCGAACCTCGTTCACTCCGATACTCAGTTTCAATCACCCGGCCAATGGCAACATCGCCACGCACTTCAAGCTGATTGACCAAATACCACTTTTGCCATCCTTCAGTGATAAAAAAGGCCGCAAGACTCAAGATTAAAATGGGAGGTAAGGTAAACAAGAGTACTTCGAGCCCCCCCCAACCTCGCTCGGGTGCGCTAGAGGTTAACTTACTGCGATTAATCAACACGCCAAAACGTCCTTATCATTCCATGATGCTTAAGCATTAAATGAATTTTGTTTGTGCCTACAGCGGGGCGCAATTTTAGCAGCTTATTGATAAAAATCAGAAAAAGCTCACAGTTTACTGTAAAGACACCATCACACTCATCGCCCCCCCGCTTGAACATGCTATTCTAAGCCCCCATCACCGCTGTTTAAAGGAGTAACAGTATGACTCGCCCTATTATTCTGGATTGCGATCCCGGCCATGACGACGCTATTGCGCTCATTTTAGCTCTCGCCCATCCAGAGCTGGTTCCACTGGCCGTCACCACCAGCGCCGGTAACCAAACGCCGGATAAAACGCTCAATAATGCCCTGCGGATCTTAACCTTATTAAATCGCAGTGATATTCCTGTCGCTGGCGGCGCAGTCAAGCCATTAGCTCGCGAATTAATCATTGCCGACAATGTCCATGGTGAAACCGGACTCGACGGCCCTGCATTGCCTAATCCAAGTTTTAGCCCTCAAGCCATTACCGCAGTTGAATTAATGGCGCAGCAAATTCGCCAAAGTCATCAGCCAGTAACCTTAATTCCCACAGGGCCGCTGACTAACATCGCCCTTTTACTGGCGAGTCATAGCGAGTTACACGATAAAATTGAGCGCATAGTGCTAATGGGCGGCGCAGCCGGTGTCGGTAATTGGACCCCAGCCGCCGAGTTTAATATTTTTGTCGACCCCGAAGCCGCCGATATTGTCTTTAAATCCGGTATTCCCATCACTATGTGTGGGCTCGATGTGACTCATCAGGCACAAATCATGGATGAAGACATAGAACGCATTCGCGCGATTCAAAATCCAATTGCTCAGTGTGTCGCCGAATTATTGGATTTCTTTATGATTTACCACAGAGATCCTAAATGGGGCTTTATTGGTGCGCCATTGCACGACCCCTGCACTATCGCTTGGTTGCTTAAACCTGAGCTATTTGAGGCGCAAGATTGCTGGGTAAGTATTGAAACCCAAAGTGAGTTGACTTTAGGCATGACAGTGGTCGATCGCTATCAGCTAACAGGTAAAGCCGCCAATGCGACAGTGCTGTTTGGGATCGATAGGCAAGGCTTTGTCGATTTACTGGTAGACAGTTTACGCGTCTATGATGCAACTTATCTCAATCGCAGATAAAAATGACAGTGAGTCTTCTATGAGCCAGATACTCGTTATCGGCAGTGCAAATGCCGACCATGTGATGAAATTTGAGTACCTGCCCGCTGCAGGGCAAACCTTAATGAGCCGAGATTACCGCCTCGAACAGGGCGGCAAAGGGGCCAATCAAGCCGTCGCCTGCGCGCGCTTAGCCAAATCAGGTTCACGCACTGATTTTATCTGCCATCTCGGCCAAGACAGTATCGGCGATGATATGCGTCAAAGCTGGATGAAAGATGGCATCAGCGCGGAAGGGATCCGCCAAATAGCCGGACTGAGCACTGGCACTGCCATGATTTTTATCGGTGATAACGGTGAGAATACGATTGGCGTTGCCGCAGGTGCTAACGCCAGCCTTTCACCCGATGACTTAGAAGCTCATTACGCCCTATTTGCTAATGCTGAGTACTTATTAACACAATTAGAAACGCCCGCTGCCACAGTGGCAAAGGCGCTGCAAATAGCCAAGAATCTTGGCGTGACGACTGTACTAAATCCCGCTCCAGCGACGGCACTTGGCCAAGATGTACTCAAGTGGGTAGATATTATTACCCCCAATGAAACCGAAGCAGAAGCCTTAACGGGAGTTGAGATCAACCATCTTGATGATGCACACATGGCAGCGCAACTTCTCCACCAGCAGGGAGTAAAGATTGTGGTCATCACCTTAGGTAGCCGTGGCGCATATATCAGTAGCCCAGGTTTTAATGGGCTAATACCTGCGTTTGAAGTGCAGGCCATAGACACAGTCGCCGCAGGAGATACCTTCAATGGCGCCTTAGCTGTGGGCTTAAGCGAGGGCATGTCGATTACTGCAGCCGTGGGATTTGCCAATGCAGCCAGTGCAATTACTGTCACTCGCCCAGGTGCACAACGTGCGATTCCCTATCGACAGGAGCTTTCGTACTAAAAACGTAAGAAGTTCAGAAGTAGACGCCCTGCGTTAGAACCTACAAATTATCATTTATAAATCAAACATATAAATAATAACTTCTGAGTACTTAGTTCACTCCAACTAAGTACTCACCTATGTTTACCGCTAACAATTTTGCCGCCAATAACGATGCAAGCTTTCAACCGAAAGTTGCATATACATAATTTACACGCTGATTTCATTCCCATTTAATGAAGATTGCTTATGCTGGCAGGTGCATGTCCGAGTCAAAACGGCTCGGCTACCCTTGTTCAAATAAGGAAGTACCAGATGAAAGCAAAAAGCACAGCTTTACGTAACGTGACCAGCACTAGCCTAATCGGCCTAGGATTATTATTCGCTAGCCAAGCGAGTGCCAACGAATGTGAACTGAAAATTGCCGCCACTGATGCAATGCAATTTGACACTAAAGAGCTGTCTGTACCTGCAAGCTGTAAAGAAGTGACCTTAACCTTAACCCACTCAGGCACCTTGCCAAAAGCAGCAATGGGCCATAACTGGGTATTAACTAAGGCAGCCGATATGTCAGCCGTAGCGACCGAAGGCATGAGTGCCGGTCCTGATGCAGCCTATGTCAAAGCCGGTGATACGCGCGTTATCGCACACACAGATTTAGTGGGCGGTGGCGAATCAACGTCGATCACCTTTAGCACTGCCGGTATGAGCGCTACCGAAGCCTACCAATTTTTCTGCAGCTTCCCAGGTCACTGGGCGATTATGCAAGGCAGTTTCAAGTTAAAAGCTTAAGGTGAATGGCTTAGCCTAATGTTAAGTGATAAAAACAAAAAAAGCGGATCTTAGGATCCGCTTTTACATTTCAGCCATTGCATTTAGCCGCACTAATCCATCATGGTCTTGGTTGGATGACTAATGGCGCAAAGCTCGTCATCGCATTACCGTTAGCGCCGTTCAAGTTGGGATAGTCCCCCCCTTCCTGCAAGGTGTAATACACGTCGACAAAGTCATCGTCATTGGTGAACCAAGCATCCGGCATCACACTTAAAATACCATTGGTGATTTGTGGGATCAGCGCATAACCCTGAGCTTCAGGATCGGGGATCGACTTTAAGATCTGCTCCGCTGCTTCCAACAGCTTAGTGGCCAACACTTTATAATTAGTGCCATCGTCATGCTCCATTAGGATCATGTCCGCAGCCGCCCAACGATAACGCTCCCAATGTATGATGATTTGATTCGGATAATAGGTCGTATCCGCATAATCTAAATAGGGCATTTCGACGATATCGAGCACAGGTTCTTCACGGCTCGGGTCAACCCCAGTCACTATGCCGTAAATCTCGGCTCGACCAGAAATCCACGGCTCATGGTCATCCTTCAAGGATATTTGTTTGATCACTGTGGTTGAAATCGACTTGTCTGCCACCGCCTGTGTTTGCGCACGGCTCAGTAGCGCGCCATCTTTTTTCGCCGATTGTGCTTCGGCAAATGTCGTCCGCATCACCTCTAAGCCAGCCACAAAGGCTTTTTTACTATCGATACCGACCACAAACACCGGCTGCTGCGGTAGGTTATACACATCTAATTGATGCACTTGCCCATGAATATCAAAGGCTTCAATATAATCCCACTGACTCTCGTCACCATCGGGCTCATAGGCAAATAGAGGAGACTCACCTTGCTGCCATGGGGTTAACATGGTTTCATCCGCCAGACGCACTTGCACCAGAGAATCTGCTTTGGCACTTAAGCCCTTCACTCGGCGAATCGACGCATCGGCTTTGGTGATCACATTATCATTGAGCCTATGCTGAGACAGAATGTCATCGGCATTTACTGCCAACTGATACTGGTTTATTTCAGTCTGTAAGATAGGCGCAAGCTGCGCATATTGATGGCTTAAATCTAACGCCAATGCCCGCTTAGTATTGGTTAACTGCGCTTGTGCATCCAAAGTCGAATCCTTTAGCGACGCTTGTAGTAAGCGTAACGCCTCTCCATCTAAGGCTTGGCCATAACTCAGGGTTGCCGAAGCCGACAAACACAGCAATAAACTGGATTGAAGTAGTTTCATAGGAGTTCCCTTACCTTGATAAAGTTAAACGTGCGTTCGAATTCCTTACATATGAGCACAGAGCAGCATCTAAGTAAATCAAATGATAATAGTTATCGTTAATTATTAATGGTATAGAGTACGTAATCCCGGCTAAATACGATAAAAACAAGCTAATGACAGCATCAACAGATCAGTCCAGCCGAACAGTGTGTATGAAGATAAACGAGGAAATAGAATGAAATGAATTGATATGCACAGTTTCGCGAGCGACAAAAACACAAAAGGCAGATCTTAAGATCTGCCTTTTGCTGTTCATCGCCAGAGTGACGTTTCAGAACGCTTTGAACGCTCCCTTACGATCACACTGGCTTGATAAGACAAGGTTAAACGAATGAGTGTTACTCTTCGTCGAAATCATCTTCATCAAGATCTTCGGCATCAGTAGCCGCTTCAGCCGCTAATGCTGCGGCTAATTTTGCTTTAGCTTGTTTCTCTGAGCGACGTTTATTGCGCTCAGTTAACGTGCCTAAAAACACTTGTAATTCAGTTAAGCCCCAAGCTTGCGCTTCGGCTTCGGTCGCAAAGCCATCGTGGCTCTTAGACACAACAGTTTTAGTTGATGTCATGCGACGAGTGATTTCAGTTTTCCAACCGTTGTCGCCCTGTGTCACGCGAAAATCGTATTTTTTGCCCTTGCTCATTCTGCTCTATTTCCTAAATGATGCTTGTCACGTTTGTCTTATCAAGCGAACCAAACGCTCATCATAAAACAAAAGGAGCGCAGTGTACTTGATTTCGGCCCAGAAAGATCGCCCAGATGAAAATATTCATGCCAGTTTCATCGACTCGCCCAGTGGAGTCAATTCTCAAGTCTAAAACAACACTGCGCATATATCCCGCTCATCCTCTGTCTATGGCAGTTTATCGCGAGCTAGCGCAAACAAACATGCCTAAGATAATCGTCGTGCAAACGGTATATATTCTTGTTTATGTCATAAAAATAGGCTTTTTCAGTCACATTAACACTTTAGAGTTTCTGATTAATATTAATAATTTACATCATTACTCATAGGTAAATCTGATGAAACTACGCCCTATTTCGTCGCTCTCACTCGGCCTGTTAATTGCCACGAGCGCTTTATTAGCTGGTTGCAATAATGACGATGATAACGCCGCTATCACGCCACCCACCAGCAAACCCGTTCCTGCTCAAGTGGGAGAAAGACCCTTATTCCTCGTACGTCAGATGCAAGACAGCACACTTAAAACCCGCTTAGAACAATGCACCACTGACAGTTTTTATCGCAGCGAATTTTCCATAGGTCACCGTGGCGCGCCAATGAAATTCCCTGAGCATACAAAGGAATCCTACCAAGCGGCTATCGATTCGGGCGCAGGCATAGTCGAGTGTGATGTCACCTTCACCGCCGATAAAGCTTTAGTTTGCCGCCACTCACAGTGCGATCTTGCCAGCACGACCAACATTTTAGCCGTGCCTGAACTGGCCAATAAATGTTCGAGCCCATTCACTCCTGCTGATGCCGCCAATGGCGTCAGCGCATCGGCAACCTGTTGCACTAGCGATATCACCCTCGCCGAATTTAAAACTCTCAAGGGTAAGATGGAAGGCAACAATCCGAAAGCGACCACTGCGGCCGAATTCATCAATGGTACCCCAAGCTGGCGCACCGATCTTTATGCTGGCAATGGCACCTTGATGACCCACGCTGAAAGTATTGATATGTTTAAAAAAGCCGGTGTGAAGATGACGCCTGAGCTAAAAGCGGCGAGCGTATCTATGCCCTTCGATGGTTTTACTCAGCAGGATTACGCGCAAAAAATGTTGGATGAATACACTGCGGCGGGCGTCGATGCTTCGCAAGTATTCCCTCAATCATTTATCTTAGATGACATCAAATATTGGGTCGCAAACGCACCTGAATTTGCGAAGCAAGCTGTGTTTCTCGATGACAGATACGATTATAACAGCGCCTTTGATCCGCAGAACTCTGCCACTTGGTCACCATCAATGGCGGATTTAAAGACCCAAGGCGTCGAAATTATTGCGCCGCCACTCTGGGTATTAGTCGCCTTAGATGCGGACAAAAAGATCATTCCTTCGGAATACGCTAAGGCCGCCAAAGGCGCTGGGCTTAAGATCATCACTTGGTCGCTAGAACGTTCTGGTTTATTAAAAAATGGCGGCGGCTTTTACTATCAAAGCATTACCGAAGCGATAGATAATGAAGGCGATACCTTTGAATTACTTGATGTACTTGCGAAAGATGTCGGCGTGATTGGAGTGTTCTCCGACTGGCCCGCTACTGTGACTTACTATGCTAACTGTATGGATTTATAAGTCATCGATATAGAAAAAAAATGCGTTAACGATTCATCGTTAACGCGTTTTTTGTAGCGACAATATTCTAAGCTCGCCGCGAGCGACCTCTTTAACCCGAGTTCAGGTTATTTAAACAGGTGCTGAATATTCTTTAAATCGCCCTTACCTTCGGCAATTTCTTCAGGCGTTAAACCTGTGACTTCGTGCGGGAAAACTAACCAGTCTTCAGAGGCATGAATGTAATAGTCGGGTTTTAAAGGCACTGCGGTATTTTTTGGCTTGTAATAAGGGCAAGCGATACGGATATCGGTTGGCATATTCAGGCGCATCAGTTGGCTGAGTTTTTCTTTTAATGCATGGATACTACGGCCAGAGTCAAACACGTCATCCACAATCAATAAACCGTCACTCGCGTTCGCATTTTCAACGATGTAATGCAGGCCATGAACTTTGATTTCTTTGCTTTGTTTGTCGGTGCCAATCCCATAATAAGAAGAGGTACGCACGGCAATGTGATCGGTTTCAACTTGTTTAAAATCGAAAAACTCCTGTACCGCGATACCGATTGGAGCACCGCCACGCCAAATACCCACGATAAATTGCGGACGAAAGCCACTCTCATACACTTGCGAAGCTAATAAAAATGAATCTTCCAGCAATTGCTGCGCGGTAACAAAATACTTTTCTGACATGACACAGTCCCCATCACATTGATTTTATTCTTAGGTCGTTAAAGCTTATGACCCCAGTAAGGTCTGTTCGGCGGGTAAAGGTTCCCAAAACACTAGAACAGCTTTGCCTTAGCAAGTGTAGGCAGCCGCCGAATTTTGGGAGCGAATTTTATACCAAAAAAATGCGATGTGCTGCAGTAATAGTAAGAACTTGCGTGACAACAGACATTTATTTTGCCTTTTAAAGCCAAAAGCAACAAAAAGGCCACCCTAAGGTGGCCGATAAACAAGCGAACAATACCGCATTAAACGATAGGCGTAATCACATGCTCACCTACTTTTGTCTTAACGCTATAACCACGGGCCGTTGCGACTTGGAAATCCTTCGACAAAATGGTATCCACATAATGCCAGTCGCTGCGCACCTCATCAGCGGTAAAGGTGAGCGTCATAAAGCCTCGGTCTTTTAAGTTAGCGTACTTAAGATCTGGCACTAACTCGACGATTGCCGCCTCGGTCGCGGGGATCTGTTCCGCTGGCAGATTCAAGTAATATTCAAGGCCTGGCGATGATACTGAGCTAGTCGCAAACTCCACCCCAACGGTATCGCCATTCACGTCTTTAAGCTCGTTAGCCCATGCATTATGGGTGTCACCCGCGATCACAACTAGGTTAAGATTTTTCGATTTAGCCGTACCTAAAATCACTTCACGCTCATAGGCATAACCATCCCAAGCATCTAAGTTGTACGGGATTGCAGGTAATTGCAGCAGTCCGATCACTTCTGGCGTGAGTAAGACTTGATTGGCTTGAAGATATTGCAGCTCTTGGGCGGTCAGCGTGGGATCATTTGCCGCCGCACGGGCCGCTAACTTAGCTAAAGCCCCTAACATGGCAAATTGGGGAATGCTCATCTGCTGAGTGGCAATCGCCGCCGGCAATGACATCTTACCCATTAATACCTGCTGTCCCAGTACCTGCCACTTGCCTGTCGACTGTAGCAATGTGCCCTGCAGCCATAATAATTGCGTCAACCCCAGCATAGTGCGAGTGGTCGAAGTGACATCAGCAAGGAAACGATCTCCCGCAAACGAGCCCGTGGTAGGATCCATATAATCGGCATAATCGAGCTGTTTATCACGGGCTAATACGCGAGTATCCAGCATATGCAGATCGATGAGATTGCCGTAACTGAAGCTGCGGTAAATCTCTTCATGGTTCCCTTCACGCCATGGGCGAATCGGTAACCACTCGAAATAAGCTTGTAGTGCAGCTTCTTTACGAACGGCAAAATCCCCTTCGCCTTCGTTGTGATTCTCGGCACTATCACGCCAAGTATCATTGGCCACTTCATGATCATCCCACACTGTGATAAAAGGCACTTTCGCGTGTAACTTTTGCAGACTCGCATCGGTATGGTACTGACCATGGCGAGTGCGGTAATCACTCAACGTCAGCAACTCATTGGCGGGTAACACTTCACGCCCCAATTCGGCAGCATGCTCACTGGCATAACCACCGCGGGCATATTCATAGATGTAATCGCCTAAATGCACCACAGCATCTAAATCATCCTGCGTCGCCGCTAACTCATAGACGTTAAAATAACCGGCAGGAAAGTTAGCACAGGACATCACGGCTAATTTGACTGAGCTAACGTCACCCTCAGGCAGAGTGCGGGTTTTACCCACAACTGAGGTTTTATCACCCGTCATAAAGCGATAAAAGTAGGTTTGCCCGGCACGTAAACCGCGGGCATCAATCTTAACCGTGTAGTCACGGCTCGCATTAGTGACAGTCTCACCTGTGGTCACTAATTGACTAAAGGCCGCATCACTTGCCACTTGCCAACTCACTTTTACATCGCCCTCAGACTCAGGCGTGACACGAGTCCAGAGGATCACGGCATCGACTGCCGGATCGCCACTGGCAATTCCATGTAAAAATTGAGCGGGTACAGAATTATCATCATTACTATCACTACAGCCCATCAAGCCGTAAGAGATCACAGCAACACCAACACCTTTGGCCGACATAGCCAAAAAATCACGACGAGTTACGGTACGATTCATTATTATTATTCCTTGTTAGATAAGGCTTCACTGGTATGAGGTCTAATAAGACCACGATTGTGAGATATCACTGTTACATATTTGTGACATCTTTGTCAGCCTTTTATGATATCTATCAATTCAAACACTTATACTGGATAGCGTACTTTATTTGTGCAGGACTGGCGTAGCTTACAGAGAAGCTGCTAACATCGGTGCAGGCTAACGCAGCGTGTGAAATGCACGCCAGAGAATGGCAAGAAAAGGAATTTATACAATGAAAGTCAGCGATATTATGAGTGATCAAGTCATTTGCATCAGCGATGGCGCCAGCTTGAAAGATGCCCACCATCTGATGCAAACCCGTGGCGTACGCCACTTACCCGTGATTTCTGAAATTGATGGCACCCTCGTTGGCGTACTCACCCATAAAAAAATGATCGCCAGCGTGATGTCTATGCTAAACAAATACGGCCAAGGCGCGCTCGAACGTAAAGAGCGATACACGCCAATCACGACAGTGATGGATAAAGAGTATCAGCATCTAACCGCCGACGAGCCCTTAACTGTGGTGGTGGAATATTTTATTGAAAACAAACTCGGCTGCTTGCCCGTCGTCGATGTAGATAAAAAGGTACTCGGTATCGTCACTTCATCGGACTTTATTAAGCTGTGCCGTACCCTGCTGCAACAGCAAGCGTAACGTTTTACGCTCCCTTTCTGCCACGTCAGCCTTTTGCTACGCAAGGCTGACGCTGTCTTTTTTATAAACTGTGTTTTCTATAAAAAGAAAGGATTCCCTTGGCTAAATTACTCTCACAAGAACAATTTATTCGCGCCTATGAATGCGCAGAATTAGGCTGTATTGCCAATCAACAACTACTCGCCAAATTACTCGCCGATCCCGATTATGACGCTTTACATGAATACAGCGCCTACTTTGGCAAAGCAGCGACGCATATCACCTGTATCAGTGACTTACAAAGTATGGAGGAATTGCATTTTGTCGCGGGGAACTTGAATTGGGACGATCATGACCCAAACATGGTCAGGGCGATTATTGAACATCCACTCTGCGATGCAGGTACCGCCTTATTACTTTACTGGTACGGACAAGGCTTTTATTACTCCACGCCGGAGACGCTCGACACACCTTTTGGACAGCTATTCAAAACCATAACCGATAGATTTGTTACGCGCGGCTATGCCAGTTATAAAATCCATTTTGACCCGATTAAAGAATGTTTTATGCCCTCATTAGAGGACGTTCTTACTAGAGGATGCCAAATTCCAGGGGCTATTTTTGCCCCTTATAGCACTATGGAAATCGAAACCGATGAAGGGCACCCAAGGTATCTACAATTTAAAAATGAACTACTGAAATCGGGCAAATGGGGCAACCAATAAGTGCTGACCTTTTGTTATCAGCGCGGTTTAAGCTAGGGTTACTGGCGGAATACGCGTAAAACGCTGCCAGCGACCCGAGCGCCAACGGTGCACCATAATCAATCCACGCACCCACTCATCTGCCGCAACGGCAAGCCAAGCAGCAAGCACGCCATAACCTAAATGCAAGCCAAAGAACCAAGCAAAAAATACCCCAATACCCCACATGCTAAAAAGACCTATACGCACAGGGAACGCCACATCACCCGCGCCCTTGAGCGCCGAGATAATCACCAGATTAAACACTCGCCCTGTTTCAAGCGCTATGGAACCCGCAAGCAATAACGCTGTTAGTTGGATGACTTCTTCGTTTTCACTCAACCAGCCGACAATCAGGAAACGCTGCCAGTAGAAGACTAATACTATGGTCAGTGAAGCGACAAAGCCCACCAAACAGTAACGCTGCACCCGAGTGGTGATTTCATCGAACCATTGTTTACCTACATAGTATCCAGTCTGAATTTGCGTCGCCTGCCCGAGTGCTACCGCAAAACAATAGATAAAACGGCTAATATTCAAGCCATAGGTGTAGGCCGTGAGCGATAAAGTGCCCATCTGACTGATAAAATAGATAATGGTCATCTGAGCTACATTGTAAGACAGCATCTCGCCGGCATTGAGCAAACCGATACGCATCACGCTCCAATAAGTGCTGCGCGGCAGTAACTTAAGTCGTTGCAGTGGCAGCGGAATTTGCTTGTGCCGGATCACCATCAGCATGATCACAGCGCCGATGATCTGACTGGTGACGGTGGAAATTGCCACCCCTGTTACCCCATAAACAGGCAAGCCAAAAGGAGAATACAGGGCAATATAATTACCGATCACGTTCATTAAGCCCGTGCTCGAGGTGACTAACATGGCCGAGCGGGTAAAACCGTAACTACGCAAAATAGCGGCGAAGGCAATGTTCATCACTAGCCCTATGCTCAAGCTGCCGCAAATCACTAAATAGTCATATCCAAAACCAGCCACATCGTGCTCAAGCGCAAATAAGCCGATAATGCTCTTAGCACCAAAGAACATAGATGCGCCCATGACCAAGGCTAATACCAAACTCAATACGACACTCGCCACCCCGATATCGACAGCCTGCTGCGGTTTGCCTGCCCCATTGCTTTGGCTAATCAAAATACTTGCGCCCGTACTCACCATCATGGACATGACCATCATGAAGAACATCAGCTGAGTCGTGAGTCCCACTGCGGCAACCGCATTATCGGAATAATGGCTCAGCATAAAGATATCGCTGATCCCAAGCAGAGATTGCAACAAGGTCTCGATAAAAATCGGCCACGTCAGGGCAACTATGCCCATGCGCTGTTGCAATGTTTTGGGTGCTTTTGCCACGAAAGATTCCTGCAAATAGAGAACGAATAACGAGTGTGATCGCTGGCTCAATGTGTCGCTCAAACTGCATCTTGGCAACCTATATTTTAGCCAAGAGACTGAAACCCACTTTCACAAATCGACATCAAAGCGCTATCGAACGCACAATCAGGCGGACATTTAAGCGCATTAAGCCTGACAGTCAATTAAGTTGGTAATTTTCTTACAAGACACCCTACAACTCAATCTGTAATAGTGAAAAAGATGCCGACTGCAACCGTATTCATTACTAAGTTAATACCAAAGTTAATTTCCGCAATCATGATAGAGCTCATGGCTGAGTGTGAATCTAGGCTACCAATTCAATTAAGCTGCCGATAAACTCAGCCCATTGCAGAACAGCCGAGCGCACTAAAAATTGAGGGAGTATTAAATGAGCCAACTCTATTTAGAAGAGGGAATTAAACAATTGGTTAGCGAGTTTATCGCGGCGGGTTGCCCATCGGTACGAGAGCAAAGCATTGAGCAACGTCGGCAAGGTTATATCGCCAGCACTGTACTCGCGGGTGAGCCTGAAGAGGTGTTCGAGGTGCGCGCAATTTCCATCGATGGCGCAGAATTAACTCTGTTCAAACCCTCGGCGGCAGACAATTTACCTATCGTCATTTACTACCATGGTGGCTGTTTTGTCAGTGGCGGCGTTGAAACCCATAATCAACAACTGCGAAAACTCGCCAATGATTCTGGCGCACTGGTGATCGCCGTTCGCTATCGCCTCGCCCCAGAACATGTTTATCCCGCTGCCCACGACGATGCCTGCCATGCCGCAGAAGTCATCTATCAACATTGTCACCAATGGGGCGGTGATAACACTAAGATCACCCTAATGGGCGACAGCGCCGGCGGCCATTTAGCCCTAGTCACTTGCCTGCGTTTAAAAGCCAAAGGGCAATGGTTGCCACAGAAACAAGTGCTTATCTATCCTATGCTCGATGCCACCGCGAAGAGCCAAAGCTATAGCGACAATGGCGAGAAATACATCATCACCCGCGACACCTTGCTAACAGGTTTCGATCTGTATTTAGATTGGCACCCCAGAACCGATGCCGAAGCCAGTCCACTTCGCCGTGATGACTTAGCAGGCTTACCGGAAACCCATATCATCACCGCCGAATTCGATCCACTCGTCGATGAAGGTGAACAGCTATTTAGGAATCTATTAGAGGCGGGCGTCAATGCCCACTGCCGTCGTTATCTTGGCGTCATCCATGGCTTCTTCCAACTCTCGGGCGTGAGCCGTTCCGCTCGGGATGCCATGGTGCAGGTGACTAATATAGTGAAGACAGCCTAACGTCATACTTGATGATTAATTCATAAAAAAGGCTTTCTATCTAGATAGAAAGCCTTTTTTAACCGTTTGATATTTAGATTTAAACGGTTTTCTTTCGATACGCCAAGAACAACAAGACTATACCTACGGCTAAAAACGGTAAGCTCAGAAGTTGTCCCGCACTTAAGAAAGTTTCAGAGTAAGCAGCTTGGCTAACTTTAATCGACTCAATCGCAATTCGCGCACTAAACACCGACACCAGAAACAGACCGAAAATAGCCCCATGTCTTTGTTTAATCTGCGTGTATTCATACAAAGCATACAGACCAATAAAGATAGCTAAATAAGCGAAAGCCTCATAGAGCTGTGCTGGATGTCTTGGCAACATGTCGACACGGGCAAATATAATGCCCCAAGGTTGAGTCGTAGGATCGCCTAAAATTTCTGAGTTGGCGAAGTTTGCCATACGCACAAAAAAGCCAAAAATGGCAGTGGCGATAGCGAGTCTGTCCAACAAAAACAGGAAGGGTAGCTTCACTTTACGTTGGTAATAATACAAGGCCAGAATCGCGCCTAAACCACCACCGTGGCTGGCGAGTCCGCCTTCCCAAATCGCCAAGATCTTAAGCGGATGAGCAAAGTAATAAGTCGGATCGTAGAACATACAATGGGCCAAACGCGCGCCCACAATAATGCCAACCACACAATAAATCAGTAAATTATCAAGGGACTCAAGATCGAGATTTTCCTTGATATAAATCCGCTTCATCACCTGAAAACCAGCAGTAATAGCAACAGCAAACAGGACTCCATACCAATGTATTTTTAGTCCCATAAACGAGATTAATACAGGATCGAGCTCCCACACTAAGTGTTCCAAATTCAATTACTCCATAACACTTGGTACATAGAGGTACGCCAAAAAGCATGTTTTACGTGGTTAAACGCCAATAGACAAGCCTTGTCGCGGGGATATCTTACTATTGAGTCAAATTTAATGACTCAGAACGACCTTGGTTTAGCCGAATGAGGCAATGTCAACCAAGTTACCATTTAACGAATCAACTGGCTAAATTTAACTGACTTTAGCGCTCCCCTAACGGCTCAGACGTTGGATGATGTCACTATGCTGTGGATATTGGGCTAACAAAGTTTGTTGGCTAAACAGCTCAAAATCATCAAAGGTAAAACCAGGCGATACCATGCAGCCCACTAATGAAAAACCATCTTGATTCATGGCTGAACCAAAGATACAGCCCTTAGGGACTAAAAACTGTGGCCGCTCGCCCGCAGCTAAATTAAGCCCTAATTGCGCCGTCGTTAGCACCCCATCAGGATCAATCATGTAAATCGTCAGCGATTGCCCCGCATGGAAATACCACATTTCATCAGCTGTCAGACGATGGAAATGGGAAACCTCTCCCGTACGCAGCAAAAAATAGATACTGCTCCATAATGCCCGAGTCTGATCAAATGCCGTTTCTGAACGATAGGATGAGCGGTAATAACCTCCTTCAACATGCTGCTCTAGCGCTAAATGTTCAATAAAATCATCTGCAGTATGCATTATAAATCCCTGTGTAAAATTAAAACCACAATTAAGGCCCTAGATTCTACTCGAAAATCATCTGTCCACTAAACACAGCAATGAAGCTTTTTGAACATAAGCACAAACGCTAAAGTTCAGACATCACGACTGACCAAGGCTTAGGTTTTAAGCCTCAACAGGGATACAACTCTGCGCCATCGAACGCTCTGATGCCTTGGTAAAATCGCGACGACAAATAAATTGTACGGCATATTGTTATGGTTTGTTGTTACCCACAAAAGCGGCTAAATTGTAATGAGTTCGCAGGATGCATTCGCGGCTAAAGCGCCAAAGAGTAGTTTATCTATGATAACTTGGACACGCGGACTTAAGGTTGGGTGATTTTCCACAGGGATTTTAATCGATGATCAAAATAGAAGAAATGGCTTTAGTCCTTGATGCACTTCCTGATCCTACTTTTGTTCTGTCAAAAAGTGGTAAATACATTGCCGTCTTCGGTGGTAAAGATGACCGTTATTACCACGATGGTAGTGGCCTAATCGGCTTGTATCTTAGCGATGTGTTAAAGGCTGATAAACTCAAATACTTTTTACAGGTTATCGAGAGTGCATTAACCAGCCGAAAATTACTGATCGAAGAATATGAATTGAGCAATAAAGATGTCAAAGGCTTACCCGATATAGGCCCTGAACAACCCATTTGGTTTGAGGGACGCATTCAAGCACTAGACTTTCTGGTTGATAATGAGCCTGTGGTGCTTTGGGTCGCCAGTAATATTTCCAAGCGGCATGAGCTTGAACTGCAACTACGTCAGCTAAGCGATACCGATCAGCTGACAGGGTTGTATAACCGTCGCCGCTTAGAACGTGATTTAACCTTTCAATTCGATATATTTCAGCGCCACCGTATTCCCACCTCAATCTTGATCCTCGATTTAGACCACTTAAAGTCCATCAATGATCAGTTGGGTCACTATGCTGGCGATCAAATCATCATCGCGATTGCCGAAACCTGCCGAACTCAATTTAGAAAAACCGATAGCGCGTATCGTTTTGGTGGCGATGAATTTGTGATTGCCCTACCTGGGGTAGAGCATTCGCAAGCGGTTGAATTTGCAGAATACCTCTGCGATTGCTTTTACACTGAACTGCAAAAATATGCGGTCAATGGCTTGTTTGCCACCGTAAGCATTGGAGTCGCTTCTATCGAACCATTGGATAAGTCCTATGAAGAAACGCTTAAGCGGGCTGATGCGGCCTTGTATCAAGCTAAACGTAACGGTAAAAATCGAGTTATATCAAATACCGCCTAAGCGGACTGAACATTTCAAACCACACATAGCAATAACAAGCGCCCTTAATAAGTGATAGCCACAAGTGCTCATAAGAAGCGCGAATCAAAAGAGCAACAAACAAAAAAGCGAACCAAAAGGTTCGCTTTTAAACACATTAAGCTAATACCAAATAACAGAATTAATTCAGGTCTTTCGCAGCTTTACGGGCTTGATGCAGCTTCTTATAGCTTTCAATCAATCTTAGATGCGGCTCGATGCCTTCGAGCTGCATGCTGGTCTTAGTTAAGCCGTAAAAACGCACTTTACCTGTGACTGAGCCAACGACGTTGTCCATCACTTCTTTACCGAACATACGGTTGAAGTTATGGATAAAATCATCAAGTTCTAACTCTTCATCTAAGGTCACTTCCAGCACAGCATTCATGGCTTGGTAGAACAGGCCACGTTTAACGGTATTATCGTTAAACTGCAGGAACTCACCGACCAGCTCAATCGCGTCTTCGTGTGCACCGAGTGCCAAATAAATCAGGATCTTAAGCTCAATAATCGTCAGTTTTCCCCACACGGTATTTTCATCAAATACAATGCCGATTAAGGTGCGAATATCCGTGTAGTTATCGAGTTGGCTTTCTTCTAAACGGTTGACCAAATTAGCCAATTGCTTAGTGCTTAACGAATGCAGATTTAAGATATCTTCACGGTACGCCAGCGCCTTGTTGGTGTTATCCCAAATCAAGTCATCAACTGGATAAATCTCAGAATAATCAGGAACTAAAATACGGCACGCCGATGCGCCTAAATCGGTAAACTCGGCGATATACACCTCTTTACCTAACGCTTCTAAGATCCCAAACAGGCCGTCAGCTTCTTCTTCGCTAGTGCCAGAAAAATCCCATTCGCAGAATTCATAATCAAATTTACTGCTAAAGAAGCGCCATGAAATCACTCCTGTTGAATCAATAAAGTGCTCAACAAAGTTTTCTGGCTCGCTAACCGCCATACTGTTAAAGGTCGGTTTTGGCACATCATTTAAGCCTTCGAAGCTACGACCTTGCAGCAATTCAGTTAAGCTACGCTCTAACGCCACTTCAAAGCTTGGGTGCGCGCCAAAAGAGGCGAATACACCGCCAGTTTTCGGGTTCATCAGGGTGACGCACATCACTGGGAACTGGCCGCCGAGTGAGGCATCTTTAACCACAACAGGGAAACCTTGCTCTTCTAAACCGTTAATGCCCGCGAGGATGCTTGGGTACTTTTCTAGTACAGACATAGGCACATCGGGCAAGACAATTTCTTGCTCAATGATTTGGCGTTTTACAGCGCGCTCAAAAATCTCTGACAAGCACTGCACATGGGCTTCTTGCAGGTTATTACCCGCACTCATACCATTGCTTAAGAACAGGTTTTCAATCAGGTTCGATGGGAAGTAAACCGTTTCACCGTCAGATTTACGGGTGTAAGGAATCGCACAAATGCCGCGCTTAACATTACCCGAATTAGTATCAATCAAGTGCGAGCCGCACAGCTCGTCATCTGGGTTATAAATCTCTAAGCAATAGTCATCGAGAATACCCGCTGGCAGCGCATCGTCTTCTTCTAACGCAAACCACTTTTCATTGGGATAATGCACAAATTCGCTATTGGCGATTTCAGTCCCAAAGAATTGATCATTATAGAAAAAGTTGTTATTCAGACGCTCAATAAACTCGCCGAGTGCCGAGCACAACGCGCTTTCTTTGGTCGCGCCTTTACCATTGGTGAAACACATTGGCGAAGCCGCGTCACGAATGTGCAGTGACCACACGTTCGGCACGATATTACGCCATGATGAGATCTCTATCTTCATTCCAAGATCGGCGAGCATGCCCGTCATATTGGCAATGGTTTGCTCCAGCGGCAGATCTTTACCCAGAATAAAGGTGCTCGATGCGCCATTAGGCTGGCCCATCAACATGGCATTGGCGTCTGAATCTAGGTTCTCAACGGTTTCAATTTTAAATTCTGGGCCCGTTTGCACCACTTTTTTAACCGTACAACGGTCAATCGAGCGCAAAATACCTTCGCGATCTTTCTCCGAAATATCATCGGGTAACTCAACTTGAATTTGGAAAATCTGGTTGTAGCGATCTTCTGGATCGACAATATTGTTCTGCGACAGTCTAATGTTATCCGTTGGAATATCACGGGCTTTGCAATATACCTTCACGAAATAGGCCGCACACAGGGCTGACGACGCTAAGAAATAGTCAAACGGACTAGGGGCAGAACCATCACCTTTGTAGCGGATTGGCTGATCGGCGGTCACGGTAAAATCATCAAACTTGGCTTCAAGTCTAAGATTGTCGAGAAAATTAACTTTGATTTCCATTGAATATGATTTCCACTAAATATGCGAGTCTGTAGCAGCCCATCGACCAAGTCGCGTCATTGGTAATGAGTCATTAAGGGTGAATTATCGGTGTTTTTGGCCCATTAGTCTTGGGTTAATTATGTTAAAAACCATAATCAGGGCATTTACGGCTGAGCTTGACGGTTTGAATAGCAGGGTTAAGCGAGTACTTAGATTGAGTCTCAAGAAGACGAGGAAACCAATGAGTCGCAGAGTAACACTCTGCGCAAAAACGCATTATGGATGTTTTTCAGTTTCTCGCTTAACCAACAGAAAGGTTAAATACATCTTAGTCGGTAATGACAAGGCCATGCCAAAGGCGACACACATAGCGCTGATAATAATCCCTTGCACGCCCATCGCCTCAACAGTTTCATTAAAGTTATGTAAGTAGATGCCCAACGCAATAAGACAAATGCCTACAGTAATGCAGATTTTCAGCGTTAGGATCAACTTTTCATTCGTCACAACCCTGCCCTTACTGTTCGCCACTATCTCCACCAGCACATCAGCCTGCACCAACTCTAGCTAATTTTGCATCAATTTAAGCTAATATAGTGAACTCATTGGGCCCGTATAGTGTTGATAAAGATCAAAAGAAAGGCCTAGATTCACAGCATAGTTAACGACTTTGGAATAAATCAACAGCGCGCATTTTATCGATTTCCATTACATTTTTGTTAACTTAAACACTTAAGAATGCGGGAAATTAGCTATACTGCCCTGCAATAAAAGAGATGTTCATCATGGAGTCGTCAAGCATGTCTAATTTCAGCCTACGTAATAAATTACTGCTGTTGTCGTTATTCCCTTTAATTTTTACTTTGTTCGTACTCATGACAGTTTCTTACTATGTCGAAAAAGACGCCCTTGCAGATGAGGTGACGACCTTTAGAACTAAGCTCATCGGTGAACGTAAAACACAAATAAAAGAAGCCACCGAAATTGCCGCAGGAATAGTGCAGTATCAATTGTCTTTAAAAGAAAATGGCAATGTAAACCAAGCGCTACGTGATATCCGTTTTGGCAGTTCTGGTTACTTCTTTATTTACGACTCCCAGGGTAAAAACCTGTTCCATGCCGTCATGCCCAACCTCGAAGGGCAAAATAAAATTGATATGACAGATCCCCGCGGCACTAAAATCATTGTCGGTTTACTCGATGCCGCTAAAAAAGGGGACGGTAACTTCTCGTTCTACTTTCAAAAACCCAATACAAATGAGCAAATTGAAAAAATCGGTTACTCCATGATGATCCCTGGCACTGACTGGATGCTAGGCACGGGAGTCTATATCGATGATATCGACACTGTCGTTGAGGATTATCGTGCGACGGTCACTGAGCAGATGATCGAAAAATCCTATGCCATTCTGTTAATTGCGCTGCTACTCGCCGCGATTACTACCGTTGTTATTCTGATCACCGCCCAACGTATGGTCGCGCCAATTAAAAATATGGCGGACAATTTAAACGACATTGCCAAAGGCGAAGGCGATTTAACCAAACGTCTTATTGTGAAAGGTGAAGATGAAATTGCACAATTAGGTCAATCCTTTAACCTGTTTGTCGATAAACTCCAAACCATCATAGGCGATGTGGCAAACGCGACGGCTAAAGTTAAAACCGCCGCCAACGCGATTCACGATCAAACCAAAGTCATGTCGAGCCAACTCATCAGCCATAACAATGAAACTGATCAAGTGGTTACCGCTATTACTGAAATGTCAGCCACCGCCAGCGAAGTAGCGCAAAATACCACGCAAGTGGCTGAAGCGACTCACGCTGCCACTGGCGATGTAGCCAATGCCCAGCGCTGCGTCGATGCTTCTTTAGAAGAAATTTCGGCACTCATGGCGCAAATCAACAATGCGGCGGGCAGTATTCAATCCTTGAGCGAACAGTCTAAAAAAATCAACAACGTGCTGTCAGTGATTGGCGGTATTGCTGAGCAAACTAACCTATTGGCATTAAATGCAGCCATCGAAGCGGCCCGCGCCGGAGAACAGGGCCGAGGCTTTGCCGTGGTGGCCGATGAAGTGCGTAACTTAGCGAGCCGAACGCAATCAAGCACTTTAGAAATCAATGAGATGCTAACTGAACTGCACAAGCTTGTCGCACTGGCAGTAAAAACGATGGAAGAAAGTCAGCAAAGCTGCGTGCGCTCGGTAGACTCTTCCCGTGCAATTTCTGAAAGCCTTGGTTCAGTGACATCGGCGGTCACGGCAATTAACGACATGAGCACCCAAATTGCGACGGCGGCCACGGAACAAAGCTCTGTGACCGAAGAAATCAACCGTAATGTGTTCGCCATCCAAGAGATAGTGAATGAGTTACTCCATTCCAGCGAAGATGCTGCCAGAGTCAGCCAAACCGTGTCGCAGGAAGGAATTAACTTAGGCAAGCTCGTCGGTCAGTTTAAGATTTAAAATATTTTCAATGGGTTGTAAGCTAAATAAGACATAGCAACCCATTAGTTTGCTGCAAATGTAAGATAAGGTCTCAGCCTTGCTGAGGCCGATGGCAGTGGAATTGAAGGATTGTGAGATTGTGAGATTTTTAATTTCAAAAAGTAAAACTTAAATCCCATTGCCTACGTATATAAGCCAAAATACCCAATCCAATAGAAATGGCCATGTTCTCAATATTTAAGAAAAATCCCTTAAAAAAATTAACTCAGCAATATAACGCCAAGCTTGAACAAGCTATGCATGCCCAGAGAAAAGGCGATATTAGATCCTACTCAATGCTGACCGCTGAAGCCGAGCAAATCGAAAATCAAATAAAAGTGTTAGAAACAACAAGCCATAAATAAACCTTCAAAGCAAAAACACTCAGCAGACAAACTACCAAGAGTCAGCTTGAAAACGTGCCAATCTGGCCTCTGTGATAGTGCATTGGGTCTGTTGCATCAACTCACCTAAGGTAATCGCAGGATTGTCTGTGATAAGCCGAATCAGCTTAGCGTCTAATGGTTCAAGTTTGTCCGCATGTTGCAGCAAGGCTGACTCAAGCTTTTGAATAAGATAACGAAATGCTCCATCGGCCATCAGTAGCTGCTCGGCTTGTAAATGGGCGGTGCAGGATTGGATCTTGATCGCCGCGCCAACAATACACCAATTCCTTGAACGCCGCACACGCTTAAGCTCGCAATCATATTGGGTTGCAATCACTTGAGCTTGTTTAACCGCCTCCCGTCCAATTCGATGAATCAGCGAGGGCAGCGAGATACTAATGTCGTCGTTCATAACGCTTGGTTAATCGCCGCTCTTTTTATGCCTGCATGGGTAAAAGCCTGCTCGACTTTACATTCAAATACAAAAATTCAATGCGCGGCAGTGTACTCTGCCTCACTTTATTCTAAAAGCTCCACCCTCTGCCGGATAAGATTTGATGCGATTATGCTTTTACTCTTTAACCCACATATTTTGAGTGAGTTTCGCACCAAGTTTGTAGCTTATGTTGTAAATCGCGCAGCTTCTTTGGGTAA
Organism: Shewanella sp. SM20; assembly: GCF_025654545.1. Taxonomy (NCBI): domain Bacteria; kingdom Pseudomonadati; phylum Pseudomonadota; class Gammaproteobacteria; order Alteromonadales; family Shewanellaceae; genus Shewanella; species Shewanella sp. SM20. The sequence continues at coordinate 63,917 of NZ_JAKKRK010000023.1, forward strand.
TGGCTCTGCTTGGCATAAACCATATACAACTCATGTGGATAGCATTGCCATTGGGGAACGAGCAAAGTGAGTTTGTGCTGAGCGATATCCTCCTCTACCAAATAATAAGGCAGGCTAGCGATACCTGCACCACTCAAAGTAAGAAGATGTGTAGTGGCATAGTTTGAACTATACAGTGCAGGCTCAAAAGTGAGCGTGAGACAGTCCCCTGCGAGCGGTTCAAACACCCACTGAGTTTCACCCGAAGACAATAGACGATAATGGCGTAAATCATCAGGGTGACGAACCTCTGCTGCGGCGGGATATGCGGGTGCAACCACTAAGACATGGCTAATTCTGCCAAGATATCTGGCGATAAGATTATCGCTGTGCGCAATGCTTGTTCTTAAGGCGAGATCAAACTTGCCGAACTCAACATCTTGAATATTCTGCTCAAAACACAGTTCGAGTTTCACTTGAGGATACGCAGCAATAAACTGAAGCAGCATAGGACTCAGCAATTTTTTGCCCAGTTCCGTTGGAGCGGTGAATTTTAAAGTGCCACAGGAGTCCTGCATTAAATCCTGCACTAAACGTCCAGCTTCATTGGCTAGCCTCTCGATTTCGCAGGCTTTACCATATAACGCTTGCCCTGCTTCGGTCATTGATACTCGCCGAGTGGTTCGGTGGAGTAATTGACAACCCATTTCATCTTCAAGGGATTTAACATGCCGCGACACTAAGCCTTTAGAAGCGCCGAGTTGTTCAGACGCAGCGCTAAAACTGTGCATTTTGGCAACCAGCATAAATGACTGCAGATGAGTGAGATTCATCAATTAAACCCATTAACGAAACAATGTGGTGATTATATGCGCTTTTTCTATTTAATTAACCAGACTATCCTCAATTCGTATTCAATTTAGGAGCATGTCATGAAAATAGTCGTAGTGGGTGCATCAGGCACAATCGGACAAGCCATAGTCCGCTTATTCCATTCAACTCAGCATGAAGTTATTCAGGTAGGGCGAACAACGGGGGATGTCCTGATAGACATTCGGGATGAACATTCACTCCATCAAGGGCTAGAAAAAATCGGTAAAGTCGATGCAATGATTTCGGCCATGGGTGATGTCGTATTTAAACCCTTCAACGCTATGACTCAAGCAGACTGGTATACAGGGCTCCAAAGTAAGTTATTGGGGCAAATACAGTTAGTGCAAATAGGTAGCCAATACCTCAACGCTGGGGGGAGTTTTACACTGACCAGTGGCATTATTGCCGATGTCCCAGTAAAAGATGGCATCAGTGCAGCCACAATCAATGGCGCACTTGAGCATTTTGTTACCGCCGTCGCGGGTGAATTACCTGCGCAGCAGCGGATAAACATTGTCAGCCCAACGGTATTAAGCGAGTCATTAGCGAGCTATCAGGACTATTTCCCCGGTTTTAGTGCAATCAATGCCGACACATTAGCCAAGGTTTATTTGCGCTCAGTCATGGGCAGAGAAAACGGCCGAGTGCTGAAAGCCTTTTCCAGCTGCGGCGCAGTGTTGCCCTAACAGCAGTGTCCTAACAGCAGTGCCCTAACAGGACAACCTAACCTTGTAACGCAAGGCGCGTAATCAGTCACAGTTAAAGTCTTGAGCGTTGCGCTGGGATTGCCTACAATAGCGCACGCTTTTTCACTATAGACAATGACAGATCACGACCATGACCGACACAACATCATTACCTGCTTTACCGGATCGCCTTTCCGTTAACCCACGCAGCCCACACCATGTGGCAGAAATTTTCGAGCACGATATCGGTATTAAGCTCAACGGCAAAGAGCGTTTTGATGTCGAAGAATATTGCATCAGTGAAGGTTGGGTAAAAGTGCCAAGCAAATCCTTAGACCGTCGCGGCCAACCTCTTTTGCTCACAGTAAAAGGCACAGTTGAAGCCTTTTATCGTTAAGCTTTAGCGCAAAGAGCTGGATCATAAAAACGGCCAATCTAATTGGCCGTTTTTGTTTGCCCAGCAGCAAATGATACTAATTCAATACTACTTGCTGAAACTGCACCAGTGCAGTGAACGACTATTCGGAACAGCTATCTAGTCGGTTTTTGGCGAAATGGATTAAATCAAATAGCATTATGCATGCCTACTTATTTGAATATCATCAAGTTTATTTGGGGATTCGCTAGAGAAAAGCGTTAGAGAGAGAGGAGAAATAGTTGATGTCTCGGTAACTCCAATATATAAAGGTCCTTCCAGAATACCGGCAGGTATAACAGTGAATGCTCAAGGTAGTGGTGGTTTCTTTGAAAGCATTGCTCTTCTTAATCCTCGTGGAATGTAGATCATGACCCTATCTGTATTAAATAGCATTTTAACTCCCCCTAACTTCCCTAATGAATCTGGGATTGGTAACGTTTGGCCTTCTATAGATGAAGGTCTTAGTTTTCCCAGGGATTACATTGCGTTTATTAATCGTTATGGCACAGGAAGAATTGCCGACTTTATAGCGATATTCAATCCATTTACTACAAATTGTGACCTTGATTTTTTTGAGCAGAAGAAATCAATCATTGAGGATTTCAATTACCTTAATAATGAAGACCCAGAGTATTTTAAATATAACCTCTATCCAGAAATTAATGGCCTTTTACCAATAGGCGTAACGGATAATGGTGATTGCATATTTTGGGTTGTTTCCGATCTGAAAGACAGTGAGACATGGGGCACTGCAATAATCGCATCTAGATCGCCAGATGTAGAATATTTTGATGAAAATATAACCTCTCTATTGACTGGTTTATTGTTAAGAAAAATAAGATCAGGATCATTACCTAATAGTTTCCCTCCTAAAAATGTTACCTTTGAAAAAATTTAAACAAAAAATAAATGGTCATCCGCAATAAATCATGGACCGCCACGGCCAACCACTGCTACTCACAGTAAAAGGCACAGTTGAAGCCTTTTATCGTTAAGCCTTAGCGCAAAGAGCCGGATCATAAAATGAGTAAAGGCTAGCCGTGGGAACCCTAGCTAGCCTTAGATAACAAACACAGTCTTCCTTAGGTTATTGTTTGCGCACTAGTTTATCCGCAAGATAGTCAGCTAATTCAGCAAGAGGGATGTGAGTCATCACACCGTCTTTACGGCACTTAACTGACACATACTTCTCGGCTTCTTCCTTATCTCCAACCGTTAAGATATAAGGCACTTTTTGCTTGTGAAAACGTTTCATTTTGCGGGCAACTGAGTGTTGACTGATATCAACCAACACTCGCATGTCTCGTGCTAAGCATAATGTGGCTAGCTGACGGACAAATTGGCTGTTTGACTCATTTACAGAGGCAATAGCAACAGGCACGGGATGCAACCAATCCGGCAGGTTACCCTGTGAGACTTCCAAGAGAATCCCCAACCAACGCTCGATAGAGCCATACATAGCTTGGTGCATAATCACTGGCCGTTCGAATTCACCTTGCTCATTTGTGTAGTGAACATCGAATCTTTCAGGCAAATTGAAATCAAACTGGATAGTGCCACACTGCCAGCGTCTTCCCATAGAATCTGTCAGTGACAATTCAATTTTGGGACCATAAAAAGCCCCTTCGCCAGCTTGATACTCGGCATCAAAGCCCTCAATCTGGCAGGCTGAATCCAATAGCTTTTGTGCTCGGCACCATTGTTCATCGCTGCCTAATGCCTTCTCAGGTTTAGTCGATATTTTTACGTCTAAATTATGGTAGCCGTAATCACCATAAACCTGCTTTGCACGCTGGAGAAAACCACGTATCTCCTCCTCTGCCTGAGACCAACAGCAAAAAACATGGGCATCATCCTGAGTGAACTGGCGTGCGCGCAGGCAACCATTTAACGAGCCTGAGGATTCATTACGGTGCACTAAGCCAAACTCAAATAGTCGCAGTGGCAAATCTCTATGGCTATGTACCCCGCGCTTAAACAGCAAAATATGGGCAGGACAAGACATGGGTTTTAAAACATATTCATCCATGTTTTCCTTTCCGCCACCGAAAAACATGTTCTCTGCAAACATGTCCATATGCCCAGACGTTTGCCATAACTCCTTCTTCATAAAAACAGGCGTGTTCACTTCCTCAAAACCATTTCGGCGATACACGCGCCTCATGTGCTCTTGAATATCTCGGAATAACGCCCAGCCATTCGGGTGCCAAAAAATCATACCCGGCGCCTGTGGTTCAGAGTGAAATAGGTCAAGTTGTTCTGCAATTTCGCGATGTGTTTTCATCATTCTCTCCTGAGTAAAATCTGAGTAAAACCTGAGCGAAATACAAAACCAAGGTATAAAAAAACCCTCTGGCGATTTCGCTCAGAGGGTTTTTTTAAAGACGCAAAAAACTACCCCCCGAGAATTCTCGTGGTGGTAGTGGTGGTGTTAATTGCGCTTACGTATATTTTTTTCATGCGCCAGTAATAACAAATCATCCCTATCGCAGCAAGCATTTTGTTTATAAAAAAAATAAATGGCAGACAAAATAAAGACAAAATAAATGGCCATCCATAATGAATTATTAGACCGCCACGGCCAACCACTGCTACTCACAGTAAAAGGCACAGTTGAAGCCTTTTATCGTTAAGCTTGCAAAGAGCGGGATCATAACAACGGCCAATCTGATTGGCCGTTTTTGTTTGCCTATTCTACTTCTGCGGCTAAACCATAGGCCTGGTAAATCTGTTTTACACGGCCCGATGCAACCATATCAAGCAGCGCCCGATTAAGTTCATCGAAAATAGCAGCATGGGTAGAGTTACGGGACATACCAAAATAATGTTCGATCCGATTTGACTGACGGTAATCGGCATAGCTAAAACGATCGTAACCGAGCTGCTTGAAGGCATTCTCAATGGCGGCACGATCGAGCACCACCATAGTGTCAAAACGCCCCATGATAAACATGCGAGCCATGTTTTCATCATCGGTAGACTCAATTTTACGTAGCGCGGGATCTGTATTAAAACGCTCAAAATAAACTGTGCCCCGTTTAACCCCTACAGTAACCTGATACAAATCCTCATAGGACTTAATCCGTCCTTCCTCGCCGGCTTTTACGAGAAACAAAATATCGCGAGTCTGAGTGCCGATAGGACCAAGAAACCGTACAAATGCCTCTCGCTCTTCGTCTCGTATCGTGCGCGGCACAATGTCGACCGTTCCTACCCGCAACTCATGAATGCTGCGAGCAAAAGGACGCGCGCTCCATTCGACGCGATAACCGACCTTAGCCGCCGCTTCCTCAAGAATATCCTTTAACGGACTCGTCATAGTATTAGTTCGCTCATCAAGCACCATCTCAGGAGGACGATGCCGAAAATCGGCACGCAACACGTTAGAAAAAGTAGCCGATTGCACCTCAGCGGCGACAATGATGCCCGAGAAAAAACCACAACCAAGCACACACAAAATTGCGTAAACAGAAGGCAACGAAACAAGGATACTTTTAAAATACATAGAGATGCCCGCAAATTTATATGTTGCATTTAGCATAACTCAAAAAATCGAAAACTAAAGTGCATAAAACATAGGCCCAGCCTGTAATTGTGATAAAGCGCATTGATTAAACCGTATAGAGCGGGTTAAAGTGTGACCACTCAGGAAAATGCAGGGCAAACTCGAACTCAATCATCGAGCACGCCATTTAGGGAAGAAGAAGCAAATCAGCAATGTGCGCCCAAACTCTAAGCAGACAAGTCTGCCACCACTTTCCAAAATAATAAGTACATTTGATTAGCGGGTTATGTCATCGGGTTAACTATTGACTCGCATTACTTCAGGGACGTAAATGACCGATTTCAGCAGCATTCTTTTATCCTACGGGATACTTCTCTCTGGCCTTCTTGTCACAGTGGGTGTGATGTATGTGTTGCTCAAACATCGCGATGCAACCGTCAAGCTGCCCGTTGATCGTGAGCAACTGACCCGTATCCCCGCCTATGGCTTACAAGCCTTGGGTTATCAAGTTTTTCACTATGTGCAAGCCGAACGCCAAGCACTCTTGTTAACTAAGCGGGTCAGTCAATGGTTAACCAAAGCCACAGGAACCCTCGTCGCCGCCACCCCAGCCCTAATATTCCCCGGCTGGTTTGTCACAAGTCAATCAAAACCGCCGTTCCCACATCTTTGTAATAAAGAGTTTAACCACAAACAATTAGTCGGCACCATCCCAACACTTAAAACCCAAGCCCTTACCCAGCAACAAGTAGAACAAATTATTTATCAAGTCGCACAGAGATGCATTAGTAAAAGTAAATATTCTGAAAAATAAAATGGATTATATAAATGAAAAATACACTATTTATTATTATCAGTGACATTCATGCAAATGAAAAAAATAGCGATGAAATAAACAATAGATTAAATGAACTAGCTGGTTGGGTTGACAGAAAATGTAGTGCAGAAAAATATGATGAATTTATTATATTGGTTGCAGGAGATATTGCATTTAGTGGGAAAAAGTGTGAGTACGACATAATATCAGAGTCATTCTTAAAATTAGCTGATAGTTGCAAAATATTATTATCCCCAGGGAATCATGACCATAACTTTTCAACATATAAAGGTCAAGCTAGAGAAATTTTAATAGCAAATAATTCAGAACTGGATGAATCAGTAATTAACATAGTTACTAGCGGACAAAAAGAATACTTCGATTTTGAAAGAGAGGTTTGCAATGTTCAAGTAAAACATAGCACACTACTATCTAAAAAATACGAGATTTCCACAAAAATATCAATACAATCTTTAAATACTGCATGGTGCTCAAAAATAAAAGAAAAAGGTGGTGAACTAACATATCCTATTGAACAAATAATTGACACTTATGATAATGAAGAACTAAGAGTATTATTTTTCCACCACCCTCTAAGTTGGTTCACCCCAGAAAACAACAAAGAAATAAGAAATAAGACTGCAGAACTATTTAACATAATTATATCTGGTCACGAACATGTTGAGAATAGCTTCAAAGTTGAGTCAGATGCCAACACAAACTTGATAATTGAAACATGCTCATTTCATGATGTTTCTCTAGAACAAAATGGGTTTATATGCTTTTACCAAAACTGTGATGATATTTATATAGAAAAACACATTTGGAATAATGGAAGTTACGAAAAAACTGAAACAAAAACAAAAAATGATATCGTCGAGTCAAATGCAAAATATAGTAATGGATTTAAAGTAAAAGCAGATTACTATGCCAATTTAACAGATGCAGGTACAGGATTTTCACATCCGGAAATAAATGAACTAAAAATTGATGACATTTTCACCTATCAAAATATTAATAATTTATCAAAAAGAAATGCTGGAGCAATACAAAGCGAAAGTTCAAGAGATATTTTATCAACATATAATGATTCTCACATAATACTATCAGGTGAAGAAAGTACTGGGAAAACAACATTACTAAGAAAATTATGTTTAGACACATTGGAAAACGGAGGGTTCTCCGTCTTTATAGATGGTAGTGAAATACGAAGATCTGACAGATATAAAATATCCACTCTTGAAGAAAAAATAAAGTCACAATATGAAAACTTCACTTTTGATCAGTTATTAAAGAGTAAAAATGAAAGAGTAATATTCATAGACAATTTTGATCTAATTCGAGGCGACTCAAAGTCAACAGAAAAATTAATAGAGTTGCTAGAAAGGTATTTTACAAAAATCGTAATAACAATTTCTGACTCTTATAACATAAGCCAAAACAATATTAAAGGAGACAGTATCTTTCAAGAAAAATTTATTTCACTAGAAATATTAAAAATGGGACATCTTTTAAGGTGGGAACTAATAAAGAAATGGAACAATTTAAAATCAGAATGTGCTGAATCAGATCAAGCACTAATAATTAAGACAGACAAGGCATATAAAGAGATATCTAGAGTAATAGGGAAAAACTATATACCTTCAACACCGTTTTTCTTACTAACAATGCTACAGTCAATGGATACAAGTATCTCATCAGATCTAAATACAAGCTCTTATGGTCACTATTATCATTATTTGATAACTTGTAGCTTAGGTATTTCAGGGGTAGACAAAGATAAACTAGATGGCATATTTACATATATCACTGAAATGGCATTTTTTTATCACAAATCAGAACAAGCTGAATTATCTAGAGATATATTATGGGATTTCAACTCACATATTAACAAAGAATACACCCTAAAGATTGATTGTGACCATAGATTAAATCAATTAATCAATGCAAAAATACTGAAAGAAAACAATGGACACTATTCATTTAGATATCCATATATTTTTTATTACTTTTTATCTAAATATCTTTCCGATAATATGGGTGATGAGGAAATAAAAATAATAATTTTTGAATTAATAAAAAATTTGGACAAAACACGAAACATGAGTACCTTAATGTTTCTTACTCATCACTCAAAGGATATGAACATCTTAGATGGAATCATAGGACAATCTGCAAAATTATTTCAAGAATATAAATCAGCAGATCTAGATCAAGGTGTTTCATTTTTAAATGGAATTGTAGAAAATTTAAACTTAGGTGACTTAACATTTATTGATGGTGATATTCATACTAATAGACAGGATATCGAAAATGAAAAAGACCTCTACTCTAGCAATGCAGAATATCATGATTCTGACGATGAAATTGAAAACAATAACTTTGTCGATGATAAATCAGATATTTATAAGTTCATTAGAGATTTCAATCTGACTTTCAAATCAGTTGATCTTCTTGGGCAACTCACAAGAAATTATCATGAATCACTAAAAACGGCTCCAAAACTAAAACTGTTAACAGAGGCGATAGAGGCACCATTAAGAGCTTTAGAAGCTATATTTAGCCTAATGCGTAATGACCCAGATACCTTATTAGATATGTTAAGAAGTAAACTTAAGGATGAATTTGAATTAGACAATCATTCCAATGATGAAATAGAGGTAATTGCTAGACGGATGCTTTTTAATCTAATGAAAGGAGTTTCTTTCGCAATTATTAAAAAGATATCATCAGCAATTGGAAGTAGAGAGTTATTGCCTGTAATCAACTTAATACATAATGGAGAATCGAAAAGTAATGCTTTAAGATTAATTGAGCTTTCTGTTCAGCTTGATTTAGGAGGCCTAGGGTCAATTGAAGCTATCGCAAAAATGGCAAAAGATTTCAAGTTGAACACAATATCAGGAGCCTTGCTACAAGATTTAATACGGTATTATCTTTATATGTTTCAAGAAAACACTAATAATAAAAAAAGCGTATGTAGTATATTAAAAATAAAATACAACCCGAATGTAAACGAACTCCAAAAAAAGTTAACACATGCTTCAACACAATAATAAAAGGAGCTAAGTAAACTAGGGAAAAACAGGACAGGCATAACTCTCCACTCAATGGTTACACCAGATCAGGCATTGTTGCACCAGTGACCTTCTAAAACATGGATAATGGAATGGACCCA
>NZ_JAKKRK010000024.1:0-72814 GCF_025654545.1 Shewanella sp. SM20
TCGTCGCGGGAATTGTTGGGATAACGCACCAATGGAGCGTTTCTTTAGAAGTTTGAAATCTGAGTGGATACCCGCCAATGGTTATGGGAATTTTACAGAAGCAGATAAAGAGATCACAAATTACATCACTGGATATTACAGTGAGACCAGACCCAATCAATATAATGGTGGGTTAACGCCAAATGAGTCAGAACGTTTATATTGGAATGACTCTAAAATCGTGGCCAATTTTACTTGACCACTACAAACTCATGAAATAATATCTCTTCGTTATCCTATTGGGGATATAGTTGGAGGCTCTGATATACATTTTTGCCATACATCGGAGTGGCGGGAAAGCCATGTAGATGGTCTCCATATATACTACAACCCCTTTGCGGAAGTGCCGCTCGATAGAAAGTTGCTCAATACCATGCAAATAACCCAAAACAGCTACGATACAAAGGCTAACCACTCAATTCAAATCCATCATGATGGGTGTTTGGTTTCTAGGCAAGTTTACACAAACGACGGACAATAATTCGCCTAACACAGAATTATGAACAGCCTCTTAGACAATGAATTTCGCGCGCTGTTGGGTGCCCGTTAACAAACGAACTGGAAACTCGCGGCGTTTCCAGTCCCATTGAGGCGTGGTGGTTGTTGTGTTTGAGTTTGGGGGAATGCGTTGTCAGTCCCTTAGGCGAGAGTTAACCCATAGAAATTTTTATCCGAAATTCACCTGATACAGTCGACGTCCTGACACGCTTTTGTCCCAAAGCGTGCTGCGTAACGCTTTTAAATCTACAGATTACGCGAATGCACGAAAGGTGAGCCATGGTGATTTGTGAGACGACCGTCCGCCCCATGGACGGGGCGGTCGAGCATCCAAGGATGGACTGGCTGCGAGTCGACGAGCGAATGCCATGGCAAGCCTGTGCGAGTGGATACCCGTAAACGCTAAACTTCTAACAACTGAAATTACTGCTCCCCAAACACTACTTTTCAACACATTTCTGTCCCAAAGTATGTTGCGTATGTCTTTAAATCTACAGATTACGCGAATGCACGAAAGGTGATCCATGATGATTGGCGGACTTGAACAACATCCATGCTTAACTGCCAGTTCGCCCTCCATGGCTCTCGTTCATAAACTTAGAATCCCTAGGCTTCTATTCACCCTGTCGACGAGCAAATACGATGGCAAGCCAATATGAGTAGGTCAAACCAATAAGCGCTCCACGATTTAAAATGGCTGGCCTAATTTATTACCCATCATTTTATCTGTCATATTAATTAGTTTTTATTGGCAATATATATCTATTAAAGCTATATCATTTAGTTTTTCACTGAGTCGCTTGGGACACTAAAAAATGAATTCTGAAGTTTTGAAGTATGTGAACGAGCATCAGCTTTCGTCTGTAATGAATAAAACAAAGTGGTGCGAGCTTGAAAAGGCATTAAATGGATCTGAAGACTTTATTCCCTATGTGCGATACAAATTGATTTATGATGAAAACCCTAATGCAGGTTTTACTGCTGTGTGGTGGCACGAGTTACTTGAAATAGCAGAAACCATTGAGTGGTTAGAAGTTAATCCATTCAAAAGAGAATGGCTAGGCCGATTAGTGGCGGATCGAGTGACGGACTTTTCTGATGTTGTAAGCGCACAATTAGCCCAATATTCAATTCCTTATTCGATAGAAAATGGCATGTTTCGGATTTGGGGTTATCTGAGGAGGGATGAATCTCCAGAATTTATCTAACTGAAGAGTTATATCTCTGTAAGTCACTTATTTTAAAGCTAAAACTACTCAAAACTGAGACCTCAATACTGATTATTGAGATTGGGCATAGAGACAAAAGACAGTAAAAAAGTGCTTTATTTTTCAATAAAGCACTCATTTTAAGCGAGTCAAGCACTCGTTAACCTATTGATCATATTACCGATTAAAGTAGCGGTCAAAGTACTATGTAGAGTGGCCAGCCGAGAAGGCCGACGAGACCTTCCTTGTGTTCGAATCTTTCTAAGCGTTCGGGTGAAGCGTCGCTGAGTAATAGTTCGCGGTAGCTTTTCGCAAAGTGCAGGGTACGCAGTAGGGCGGGGACAAAGTTTTTACCGAGATCTTTACTGATGGTTTCAGCGAGTTCTGCGGGTAATTCTGCTAACGCTTTCTGGGTTTCCAATTCAATATGCTCACGGGTAAACCACTCCTCTTTTAAGGTGATTTTGCCGATACGCTTTTTCAAATCTTGTCTGACTTTGGCGCCATCAAACAACAATCGATACAGTACCGCTTCGGCTAATACACTCTCTAGATTGAGAAAATCTAGCGGATCATAGCTCGATTGCGCGTAAAACTGTGCCAATAGGGCCGCAATTGACTGTTGGCGTTGATGCTCAAGCAGGGCATCTTGATAGGCTTCATAGCCTAACCATTCTTCCGCATCGGGCGGGCTAGACACTTGTTCTAGCAAGAACTTGTCGACATCACCGTACAGTGACTTGCCGTTGATGAGTTTATGCTTGCTGACAGTGCTGAGCATGCTCCAGCCTTTTTGAAAGCATTTGACTACGCCATCTGCGGTGATCAACAGGCGTATCGCCTGCTGCGGGTTTTGGTTTGACAATTCCATCAAACCAAGACTCACCACACCAATGACATCGTGCGCCGCTTGTTCGAGCAGGTGCATTTTATACTTGTTGTAAAACTTATCGGCCAGTTTGAGGCTCATCAAAATGGCTTTGGATTTGATTTGTGACAGCTGTTCACCGCTCAGCGTTTCGTCTGCTTGGCCTTGGACCAATACCTTGCTCAGGTAGGGTCCTTGATCTACATCACGCAGTACCAGTTGCATCAAATAATTCCTTAATCCAAAAAGCTAAACATATCATCGACTTCAGCGTATTCATCCGTCACTTGGTTTTTCTCTTTGGCTTGAATAACCAGCTCGTTGACAAACTTGCTGATGATCATTTCCCAACCTGAGCTTTCGTTTCGCAGCAGACTCTTAATGGCTTTTTCAACATCGGGCGCGAGCTCGTGGATCAAGGCCATTAGGCTGCGTGGGTCGTCTATGCTGAGGCTGTGTGCATCTTCACTAGCGACGCGGCTGTCATAGCCGATGGTTTCAGTGTCTTCTTCGTCATCGTAGAGATCTGTGTAGCCGTCTTCATCTTCATGTTTTTCGCCTAACATCATTTCGATGAAAGGGATCGACAGGTAGAAGAGGCCCGCTGGATCTTCGGCGATACATTCTAAAATCGCAGTTTGCTTTTCTTCGCTATCTTGGATGCGAATTAAATAGGTTAAAAAATCAAAGGTATGCTGAATAAGTTCTTCGGCATTGTTTTTGATTTTTTCTTCCCAGTACAAAGGTTGCTGACAGACGATGTCGCGAATTTGTTCTGGGGTCATGAGTTCAGACATGATCGAAGGACAAGAGATATCATGATGACTGTTGATTTGGGTCAGCGTGACGATATCCATGTGTTCGATAACTTCGACTAATTGCTCATCGCTCATGGTATTTGCAATGATTTCAAAGCGTTTGCTCGCTTGTTTTGGCTCTACGTCCGCCAACTCTTTAATTTCGGCGACGGTAATCTCAATGAGACTAGTGTTCATTAGCGGTCCTCATCATCGTAGTGATCGTAGTAGCCATCTTCCTCTTCGCCTTCATCATCCTCGTCGTTATCTGAGGTGCCAACATAATCGTTGTCATCATCTTCATCGTCGTGATGCTTCGCTGCTGGCGTTGCTTTACCTTGAGTTTCAAGTAAATACAGTACGGCGCAGCTTTCAATCAGTAAGGTTTCCGAGTAACCACGCACGGCTAACACTAAAGGTAAATCAGCATTGTTAAAGCCAATCGTGACTTTAAACTCATCCCACTCGGGTTGAGTAGCCGTGTTTATCCAATGTGCCCACTTGAGTTTGGCTTCGGCGGGAAATTTAATTCGACCGTAAAGCGCGACAGGCAGGTACTCAGGCACAGTATCGAGCATCTTAGGATCGGCTTCTAACACCTTTTTGATTTGGCTAGTAAATTGCTCTAGCGCTTTAGGTGTATCGGGATCGTCGTAGGACTCGATATTGTCGTAGGCATTATTTTTAAGCTCATTAATGCGTGAGATATTCAGTTTTTTGACCATTTGACACTACTCTAGAAAACGCTCAAGGATAAAATTGATCCCACAGCTCGCGCATGGCGCTCGCGGGATCGGTCACTATGACGTTATTGAAATCTTTGATAAACGCGTTACGTCGCTTAGGATCGGACAACACATCATAAGCATTTTTAACGCGTTCAAGTTGTACGGCGGCTTGCTGCTTTTCCTCTTCCGAGGCGCCTAACAACTTGTCGGGATGATATTTGTTTGACAGCCGTCGATAGGCTTTTTTAATGTCGTCTTCTTTGGCACTGGGTTTTATACCAAGCACACTAAAGTGGTTAATCATACTTGTACCTGCAGGCGATGGGGCTGATATCGCGAGATAAAAAGGGTTTGACTCTGATTATCTTTAAATTCGTGGAATTATGATTAGTCAGCCGTGGATGATAGCAGAAATCCCCACTCAGCGGCAAACGCGCGAGCAGGAATTTGTGCTTTAGTGAAGGGTTAAAAATCCTTTAAACTTTAATCTGTTGTGGCGCATGGATTAAGTCTACCGCTATGCTGTTGAAATCCCATTATCAAGCCAGATTCACTGCTAACTTAACCTTGTTTTTAGGCGAGATAATGGCCCTCGATTAAGGGCAATATTTTAGCGCCGAACAGTGCCGAATCCTCGCTAAACGCATTCACACAGAGCTAACCCACACTCGGCTCGGCCACGTTAGGCTGAGCTAACGCCGTAACCGCTAAGTCAGACTAGACACTAAACGTAGGTTCATTCCAAGGGTGAGCATTTGTTTTTGTTCTCGCTGTAAATCTTTCATAAACAAGCTGATTTTCCGCTTATGGCTTGGTAGTACTAGCATGAGTCCATCGGGGATCACTTTAATATGATCTAAGGTCAGCGTCTTAGCGATACGGCCAAGATTGAGCAAGACAGCAAGCCTAAGCAGGCAGAGTAGGCGATTGAGTGTGAGCTTATGGTTGGGATCGAGCTCAGCCAGCATTAATTCGTTAGGCTTTTTTCTGTGATTGGTGATAAGCCGCGCTAAATCCAGCTGTAATGCTTCGCTAAACCCAGGTAAGTCACTGTTACTGATAATGTAACCGCCGTGTTTGTGCAGGGATTTTGAATTAATGTGTAATCCGATCTCATGTAAAGTCGCGCTATAGGCGAGCAAGCGCGCATGGGGCCTTAATTGCCATTCGTCGGCGACTTGTTCAAACAAGGCCATGGCAGTGTCGCGTACCTTAGCCGCGTGGGCCATATCGATATGATAAAGCTGGGCAATACTGTCGACGGTGCGGTGGCGAATATCCTGATATTGACCAATCTTGGCCAGTTCATAGAGTACGCCTTCACGCAGTGCACCTGGGCTAAACTCAAGTTTTTGAATCGGTAAGCGCCTAAAAAAGCTGATCAAAATGGCAAGTCCGGCGGGCACTAAAGGAATGCGTTTATCATCGACGTTGGCAAATTGGATTTGGCTAATATGGCCACATTTGATCAACTTGATTTTGAGCTGTTTGAGTCGTGATAGCGTGATGGTTTCATCGCCGTGCTCTTCTTGAATTGCTTCGCAGATGGCTTTTACTGTGCCTGAGCTACCCAAGGTGAGTTCCCAGCCGCCCGCGAAATATTCCTTTGAGAGCGACGCGAACTGCTTATCGGCCGCACTTTGGGCATCGCGAAATGAGGCAGGGGTGATGAGCCCATCAATAAAGAAACGCTCATTAAAACTCACACAACCGCAGCGCAGGCTAGATAACTGAGTTGGGGTATTTTTCTGGCCGATCACCACTTCGGTAGAACCACCACCGATGTCGATGACTAAATTACTTTTCCCTAGCACTTGGCTTTGTGCAATACCGTTATAAATCAAACGCGCTTCTTCATGGCCCGAAATGACCTCCACCGGATAGGGCATGATGGCGAGCGCTGCCTCGATAAACTGATCGCGGTTTTTGGCGATTCTCAGAGTGTGGGTGGCGACTAATCGTACTTGCGCTTGGTCGAGATTGGAAAATCGTTGGTTAAAATCCCGTAGGCAATTGAGCCCACGTTCTATGGCGTCATTGTCGAGAATATTTTGCGCATTGAGCCCTGTGGCGAGCTGAACCTGTTGTTTTTCTTTATGTAAAATCTGTAAACTGCCATCTTGCTCGCGGGCAATGACCAGATGAAAACTGTTCGACCCCATATCGATGGCGACAAAGTGGCGCGATTTAGAGTTTGCGAGTACATTGCTGGGCGTAGCGTGTGACTGTGTGTGCGAATATGTGGTTACCAATCGGATTATCCTTAGGCAATCAAAGCGATATAAAGCCAGCGATTAGCTGGCTTTGGCCCGTAACTCAGGTGTTATGTCAGGCTGAGTTTTCACTTCTCGCTCAGCGTCACCCTCATGGGTGGACATACGTAAGGCATTAAATTCTTGCAGTTGGCGCTTCTCATAATTAATCAGATATTGATAAATGGCAATTTGAGAACGCACTTTTCGTTTGTTACCGCGATTCCGATAAGGATTACTTTGTTCCTTGTTGATGACACGTGCTTTAGTGTTGTCATTGAACTGTAAGGATAAAATATCCATTATCATCTGTTTTAGGCGCAGATCATAAATCGGCACACTCACTTCAACGCGATTATCTATGTTGCGGCTCATCCAGTCGGCGGAGCAGATAAAGAGTTTGTTCTCTCCACCCGCGTGGAACAGCATCACCCGTGAGTGTTCGAGGAATCGGTCGACGATACTATAGACTTCGATGTTGTCGCTGATCCCCGGAATTTGCGGGATAAGCGAACACATGCCGCGAATAAGTAACTTGATTTTGACCCCAGCGGCTGAAGCCTCATAGAGTTTTTGGACCAAGGATTCATCGAGTAAGTTATTTAATTTTAAGGTAATCGCCGCCTTCATATGGCTCTGGGCATTAACGATTTCATTATCAATTAAGTGACTCAGTTTTTGTCTGGCATCGTAGGGCGACACAATTAAATGCTGGAAGTTATCGCGACGATACGGATGTTCAATCAAGTCAAACACTTGCTCCACTTCACGGGCAATTTCTTGATTGGCGGTGAACAGTGACAAGTCGGTGTAAACCCGCGCCGTGCCTTCGTTAAAGTTGCCTGAGCCAACGTGACAATAGAGTTTGATTTCACCTTGTTCTTCGCGGCCAATCAAGCACAACTTGGAATGCACTTTTAAACTGGTGATACCGTGGTGAACTTTGACGCCCGCTTCGGCCAAGATGCGGGTCCATTCGATGTTGGATTGCTCATCGAATCTGGCCCGCAGTTCAATGACTGCGGTGACTTGTTTGCCGTTTTTCACTGCATCGATAAGCGATTGCATCACATGGGATTTTTTCGCGACTCGATATAAGTTAATTCGAATAAAGCGCACCGCCGGATCGTAGGCCGCTTGGCGCACCATTTCGGTAAAGTGGGAAAACTTATGGTACGGATAATTGAGCATGATATCGCCCATCCGAATCGCATCGAAACTGTTGGCACTGCGGCCGAAACCTGCACTATTGAGCGCCGGTAGTTTTTCGTTTTCTAGGTAGTCGCGGCTCGGGTTGGGGAAGGCGATAAAGTCTTTAAAGCTGTGGTAACGCCCGCCTGGGATCAAACATTCGGTCGAGCTGATGTTCAGGTTTTCTTTGAGCATCACCAACATGTGTTCAGGCATTTCTTTGTCGTACACTAAGCGCACAGGCTCTGCGGTAAGACGTTTTTTCAATCCCTTGGTCATTTTCTCAAGCTGGGTTTGTTCAAGCTCGTCAGTGATATCAAAATCGGCATCGCGGGTTAACTTCATCGAATACACTTCGATAGCATCGTACTCGAAGAAGGGACCAAAGAGTTCATCTACGCAGTGGCGAATAATGTTATCTAATAAAATCAGATATTTTTTCGCTTTACTCTTTTCGGCTGGGAGTTCGATAAACCGCGGTACATTTTTAGTCGGCACTTCGACTAAGGCGTATTGGCGGCGAGCTTTAGTGAACAAACACACACACAAATAGGTGGCG
Source organism: Shewanella sp. SM20 (assembly GCF_025654545.1). Lineage (NCBI taxonomy): Bacteria > Pseudomonadati > Pseudomonadota > Gammaproteobacteria > Alteromonadales > Shewanellaceae > Shewanella > Shewanella sp. SM20. The sequence continues at coordinate 8,141 of NZ_JAKKRK010000024.1, forward strand.
TCGTCGTTGATTTGCTTGATCAGATCGCGATTATTATTGACCATAAGCGGCGCGATATGGCGTTTGAAATGGTCTCTAAAATGCTTTTTCAGCCAGTCGCTGTGGAACTCGCTTAATTGTTTCTCATTGATTAACAAAATATTACGACGTACAAGTTCGCGCATTAAATCCGTGTATATGCCATCGAACCTTTCTTGCAATGCCATCACTTTCGATTGGATCTTGGCCATTAAATGGCGGCTATTACTGCGACCTTCCTGCAGGGATGACAGCAAAATGGAGCGTCTGACCGCAGCCACTCGCACCCTAAAAAACTCATCCATGTTATTGGAAAATATCCCTAAAAAGCGGACTCGCTCCACTAAGGGAACATTGTGATCGCAGGCTTCTTGCAATACCCGCTCATTAAAAGACAACCAAGAGAGTTCTTTATCAATCGAAAGTTTATCGGTATTCGGGGACACTGCACAGCTCCTTTAAGCAAGCGTCATGGCGCAATATACAATAGCATTCATCCGCCGTTGTGCAATCAGATTTACTGCCGACAAGTGAAGGAATTTCAATGATAAATATTGCGTACACGCCAAAATCAGTCTGGGATTTATCTGGGATAAAGATACGAGGGAAATATGTCAACTTGATGACGAGTGTGACAGAAATATGACCTTATGATGATCATCTTGGATTGGACTGAAACACTGCCCGTGCAACTGCGCTTTACGCAATGAGCCCGCTATACGCGATGCCAGTTTGCGAGTAAAGCCTGCAGTGTTAACTCCTTGGGCATTATCGCAAACTATGTTATCTTGCTCGGCTTTTTTATCGCGGGAGTAAAAGGTATGTTTGTTGGATTTGATTATGGTAGTGCTAACTGCGCCGTAGGGATCATGCAGGGCGATGATGTGCAGTTATTGGCGTTATCAGAGCAATCAGCTTATTTACCTTCGACCTTATATGCGATGGACAGGGAGCTGATCGCCGAGGCGGTTTATCGTGGTCTTCCCACTGAGTTAAAAGCCGATTACGCCAAAAAGCGCGCCGCACAATTGAGCCGTGCCCGTATGGTGCGCCATGAGTTAGATCTCGATGCTGACGTTCAGGCCGTGTTTGTCGGTGAGCAGGCGGTAAGCGCGTATTTAGAGATGCCGGAGGAGGGATTCTATGTCCGTTCGCCAAAATCCTTTTTAGGTGCGACAGGGCTTAGACCCGAACAAGTGGCCCTGTTTGAAGACATAGTTACCCTGATGATGCAGCACATTAAAGTGCGCGCCGAATCTGTATTAGTGGAAAAGCAGCTTGCTAAACAAGGCGCTGCGGCAACGATCACCCATGCGATTATTGGTCGCCCGGTGAACTTTCAAGGCATAGGCGGTGAAGAGAGTAACCGTCAGGCCGAATCCATTTTGACCTTAGCGGCAAAACGCGCGGGTTTCGTCGACGTTGATTTTCTGTTCGAGCCATTAGCGGCGGGGATGGATTATGAAGCGACCTTGACCGATAACAAAACCGTGCTGGTTGTCGACGTGGGCGGCGGTACAACGGACTGCTCTGTGGTAAAAATGGGACCCGCCCATAAACAAAAAGCGGATCGCAGTGAAGATTTCCTCGGTCACAGCGGCCAGCGAATCGGCGGTAACGATCTTGATATCGCCCTTGCAATGAATGCCTTTATGCCGCACTTTGGTTTAGGCTCTTTAATGACCAATGGCAAACCTATGCCCAGTAAAGCTTTTTGGAATGCGGTGGCGGTAAATGATATTAGCGCCCAGCGAGAATTCAGTACCTTAAGCAGCCGTAAACTGATTGATGAATTGGTGAAAGAAGCCGAGCAGCCTCAGTTACTCAACCGACTGTTAAAAGTGCAACAACAGCAGCTAAGCTATCAGTTGGTCCGTCAAGCCGAACGCGCCAAAATTGCCCTGTCGGATGCCGAGAATACAGATATCAATCTCGATTTTATCGAAGCGGCGCTGCACGCGGGTGTGAGCCGCAATTTGTTTGAGAATGCTATCGAGCCTTCACTGACAAAAGTAGAAGCCCTGATGCATCAAGCACTTGCGCAAGCGGCAAAAACCTTAGCGGCTGACGGCTTAGCTCAAGACTCTGTGAATCACGAGAATGTATCTGCCGACAATGCTGCAGAATGCAAACCCGATGTGATTTATGTGACAGGTGGCACGGCACGAAGCCCGGCGATTTACGCGAAAATCGCCGGTATTTATCCCGATATTCCAGTGGTGGTCGGCGATCACTTTGGTTCTGTGACTGCAGGGCTAACTCGCTGGGCACAAAAGCTATTTGCTAAGCATTAACGTATAAGCATTAACAAAAAATCACTAACATATAAGCACTTATATAAGCACTAATGTAAAAGGATGTAGGAATGAAAACTCTGTTGAAGTGTGCGTTTGCCGCCACTGTGGGCTTTTTGCTCGCGGGTTGTGGTGACGATGTAGGTAAGGTGAGCTTAGGGCTTTTTACCACTAAAGATGTGATCATCGATGCTAAGCACGATCCTAAAATTCCTGGGGTGACTTGCCATATTAGTCGTATCGAAGCCAATTTAGATTTTGCCGATCCATCGGATATGGGCATAAGTTGCCGTCAAACGGGGCCAATTAACGCGGCCGATTTGGCTAATATCGACATGGGTAAACACGGTGAAGTGATTTTCACCGAATCCCTGAGTATTTTGTTTAAGTCATTAAAAGTGCGCCGGATTTATGATGCGCAGAACCAGACTCTGCTGTATTTGTCCTATTCGACGAAAGAGACCAACGGCAGCCATAAACATGCCTTGTCGACAGTGCCGCTATATGGCTCTGCTGCTTGGGTTGACCCTGCGTTGAGTGCTGGAGCAAAAGCGAATTAATCACCCTAGAGTTTATGGTTTAGCGGTTTATTTGCTATAAGCATAATGATATTGCAGTAAACATTCGTATTTGTGTCAGTATCGATAAGAGAAGGGGCGGAATATTTATTCCGCCCCTTTTTATATTCTGCTAGCACTTAGCACATTAAATATCGTTATTTAGCTTTGGCCGCCAATACTGCGTTAAAGCGTTCAAACCCAGCACTGAGATCGGCGATTAAATCAGCGGGATTTTCTAAACCAATATGTAAACGGATCAAAGGTTTGCTCGCATCCCATTGAGTCGCTGAGCGGATTTTTTCAATACCGAAAATGCCGAGGATTAAACTCTCGTAGCCGCCCCAAGAAAAGCCCATCTTAAAGTGACTCATATTTTCAACCAGTGCGGTGACGGCATCGGCATCGCCCTGTTTTAAGATAAAGGAGAACAAGCCGTTGGAGGCACTAAAGTCGCGTTTAAAGAATTCGTGCCCAGGGCATGTCTCGAACGCGGGGTGACGCAGATGATCGACTTCTGGCCGGGTTTTCAACCAGTTGGCTACTTGCAGGGCATTTTTTTCATGTTGCGCCATACGCACGCCTAAGGTACGTAGGCCGCGGGCAGCAAGGTACACATCATCAGGGGAGGTAGTTTGTCCCATCAAATAACTGTGTTCACGTAATTGTGGCCAGTATTTTTCGTTGGCCGTGGCCGTGCCTATCATCACATCCGAGTGACCGACGATATATTTGGTCGCCGCTTGAATTGAGATATCTACACCCATTTCAAAGGGTTTGCTATTGATGGGTGAAGCCCAAGTGTTGTCCAGCATAGTAATCAGCCCATGCTCGTGGGCGATGCGGCACAAGGTCGGTACATCTTGCACTTCCATTGTGATTGAGCCTGGAGACTCTAAAAACAACACTTTAGTATTAGGGCGAATGAGGTCTCGAATGCCCGCGCCAATTAGCGGATCGTAATAAGTGGTTTCGATACCAAAACCGCCGAGAATATGGGTGCACAGATCCCGCGTTGGCTCATACACGCTATCAACCATTAACAGGTGATCGCCCGTTTTTAAAAATGACAATAACGCCGCACTGATCGCCGCAGCGCCAGAAGGATACAGCGCCGTACCGACGCCGCCTTCTAGTTCGGCAATCGCGGCCTGAAAGGCAAAATGGGTTGGGGTGCCACGGCGGCCATAAAACATCTCGCCATTGGTTTTATTTTTTGCGGCGTGGCGCATTTCATCCATGGTTTCGAAGACGATAGTCGAAGCGCGAAAGACGGGCGGATTGATCACGCCTTTGGTCCATTTTTTGTCTCGACCTAAGCTGACGATTTGAGTGGCTTGATGATGTTTATCTGTCATTGGATCATTACCTTGGCATTTAGGTTGAACGAAGAGGTTGAACAATTTGGGAGAATAATTGGCGTTTCTAATCGATTGTTATGGCGGTCATCTTAGCATCTGCCCGCATAAATGACAGGAGGCGCATGATGAGTTTGGCTCATGTTATTGGCCTCCTGTATTTTAGCTGTTGAGATTATGACGCAGGGCTTAAAAGCTGTAACACGCTTAACTTAAAGCCCGCATGTTCTTAATTTAAAGGTAAGGTAACAAGGATATCCACACCATTATGTTCGCTGCGATTACGGGCAAGGATTTGTCCTTGGTGGAACTCGGCGACCAATCGCGCGATATACAGACCTAAGCCTAGGTGGGGTTTATCTTGGGCTTGATTTATCCGCACCGACACCATGGAATCGAAAATCTGCTCCGACATATCAATGGGCAGTTCAGGCCCTAAGTTGCTGATAAGCAGAGTCGCTTGCTTACCCACTTGGGTGAGTGTGACTTCGATAGCACTGTCTTTATGGCAAAACTCAATGGCGTTGGCGATAAGTTTGTCCATTAACTGGGCGATATATTCTGGCACCCCTTGCATCATCAGTGGTTGCTCGGGCACTTTCACACTAAAGCCTTGTTCTGGATAGGTCATTTGATAACCTTGCATACAACCGCTGACCACTTGAGAGAGTGGGAACTTAGTGATATCGGCCTGCGTTAAACTCTGCTCTAAGCGTGTTGCCTCGCTCATGTTATTTAAAATCATGCTTAAGCGGCTGACACCTTCTTGGGCTCGGTCGACATATTTTTGCGTGTCTTTATCTAAGGTTTGCAGGTTTAAATGCTCAAGGGATGAACGCACCACAGCCACGGGCGTACGTAATTCATGGGACAGGCGCGATGACATGTTCTCCAGATAATGGGTATATTGGCCGAGACGGCCGACTATGCTCGAGAAGCTACGGGACAGATCGCCAATTTCATCCCTAGCCTTCGACGGTTTGAGGTGATTACGCACACGGCCTTGGCTATCGATGGCATTTTCGGCTTCATCGCGTAATTTACGAATGCGGTTAGAAATACTCGAGGCGAAGAAGAACAGCGCCAAGGTGCCCATACTCATTATGGTCAAAATCACGTTAAAGAGTTTTTCCAGCGCTCGGTTACGTAGAGTTCGAATTCCGTGGGTGGTTTCTTCGGCGACGACGGCACCCATCACATTGTTATCAATCCAAATGGGGCTCGCGGCGGCGAGTACCACAGCTTTGTTGTCTGGAGTTAACCGCCAAGTCGAACTTTGCTGACCCGCGAGGGCTTTTTGGATATGACTGCCGTCAAGCTCGGTGGAATCTTGTAAGGAATCAATAAAGTCTTTGGGCGGTTTAGTGAGAATTTTATAGTACAGCGGATGCAGATAATCACGCTTGAAGGTATCCCACAGCGCGGTACTCTTTTCATCTTCTAAGGTGCGGGTCCATACACTGTCATTAGCGCGAATGTCGCCGGATTTTGCCAGTACGCGACCGTGTTTATCGACTACCCAAATACGTGAGCTATAGTGGCTCATACCTTTGATAATACTTTCAATTTCCGGTGATGGTACCAGCACAGTGCCGAGATTGTCGACCGTATCTAAGGCCGAGGTGCCGACAACTGCAGCGACATCACGGTATTTGCTGTCGTTGACATCGGCAATGGCAAATCCGAGTTTGCTGCCGACCATGTCTAAGGGAATACGCAGTTCGACATTGTAGCCCACATCTGTCGTCGCCCATTGTCCTTGGATGCGCACCTCAGGTGTAACAGGCACCGTTTGCTTAGGATTAGCGGGTAATTCGAAGGCGCTGATCCAGCCGGGTTGAGTCGTGGCAACGATATAGCGTTTGAATTTATTGTCGGGCGCGAGTGTTGCAATCGAGAGATGATCGTTTCTATCGACACTTAGAGCATTTTTACCCCGCAGTACCACGGTTGGATCAATGACTTGAAAAAAAGCATACAGATAACCATCGTATTGGCCGACCATGTGGGTAAAGCTTAAGGTCAGGGGGGCGTTCGGATCGGCACGCATAATTTGGTGCGCCTCACCGTATTGGATAAATCTGTGCTGATATTCCTGCCATTCGTTGAGTTTGCCGTCGAGTAGAATCGCCCCCGCCAGTGGATAGGCGTATAGATCGCGGCTTTTTTCCACTTGCTTTAAAAAACTCGCTTGCCCATCGAACAATTTTGGCCGCTCGTGCAGCGCGGTGGCCAGTGCTTGAGTAGTGCCTTCTAAGGTGCGTTCTTGGCCGTGGCGAAGATACTTTTCCATTTCCCACACATATTGGTACCCCAGCCAAGGTAGGCAGAGCAAGAACAGGCTAAGGCCGATGACTTTAGTGCGTAGACCAAAGGGGAAACGTGTCATAAGTTAGGGATCAGCATTAATGGGTTTAAAAGTTCATTCATCCAAGGTTATCTGGTTCAACGCCGCGCGCTTAAAGGTTGGTTAAGCCATAGATCAGGCCAAGCTGTCCCAGCGATAACCCATACCATAGACAGTATCAATACAATCAAACTCTGGCGCGGTAGCGATAAACTTTTTGCGAATGCGTTTCACATGGGAGGTGATAGTGCTGTCATCGACAAAGATTTTAGCCTCTTGCATTAATTCATGGCGACTGCGTACATGGCCTGGATGTTTGGCTAACGCATGCACCATCCAAAATTCGGTCACAGTAAGCTCGATTGGTAACTGGTTCCAATAGACTTGCATGCGGTTGGCATCAATGGTCAGTGGGCCACGTTCGAGCAGGTTTTCCTGCGCTGTTTGGCTGGCCGCAAGTTCAGAGCGTCGAAATAATGCGGCTAAGCGTGCGGTTAAATGGGGGAAACTCACTTCTTTGCTCAAGTAATCATCGGCGCCTAAACGCAGGCCACACACAGTATCAAAGTCACTGTCACGGGCGGTTAAAAAGATGATCGGCAGCGTGCTCGACATGGCGCGCAATGACTGACATAGCATAAAGCCGCCGTCAATTTCATTACCTAAGCCGATGTCGATAATGGCTAAATCTGGTAAACGGGTATTAAAGGCTAGCATTGCCGATGGTCTGTCGGCGTAGGTTTGCACGCTGTAACCGTGTTGTTGCAGCACGTCCTTGTAATTCTCGCGAATGGCCGCTTCATCTTCCACTATGGCGATACGCTTCATAGAGCCGTATTCCTATTGACTTGGGGGAGTAAGTTTTCGTGACTATACAGGATTTTACCCGAGAAAAAAGGCCACAAATGCAATTGCCATTTTGTTGCCACAATTGATAGTTGTATTGCCATTTTCCATCCCTGCTCATGCCATTCCACTTGTGTTTAATAGCCCCATTCAGTTTTGTACCCGTTTGACCTGATGTGGTGTTGAGTGGATTGCTTCAGGTACGAGTCCAAGCTCAGCTAATAATCAAAAAGGAATGAGATGATGAAAAAGACACTAATTAATCTATTGGTTTTGAGTTTATTAAGCGCACCTGTAGCCAGTGTGTCGGCGCGGGTTTCACTGCAAAATCAAGTGATAGGACAAGACCTCACCCTAGAAAATGATGCCTATGCAAGCGGTATAGCGATGGATGACGAATACGCAAGCGAGGATGAACAACCCGAAGCCCTCATTGGCCTCGGTGGTGGAGCCTTAGTAGGGGCGTTAGTCGGTGGTCCAGTGGGGGCCATTATTGGTGCGTTCACAGGCACCTTAATTGGCAAATCGGTCAGCGATACAGACACATTGCATGTTCAGCAAAGACAGATCCATTTGCAAGAGTCCCAGTTATCCGAGTGGAGTGTAAAACAGCAAGCCGCCGAAAAACGGGCGAGCGAATATACCAAGGCGCAGCAAGAGCTTGATGAGTTGCTGTCAGCGCAACGTCAATTGCTCAGTGAACTTGCTTTGGGGCTTAGCGTACAGTTTCGTACCGGTTCCTCTGAGGTTGAATCGCATTTTTTGCCCCAATTAGATGATGTGGCTGAGGTGATGAATTTGTCACCAGAACTCAATCTTGAGCTGAAGGGTTATGCCGACCGCCGTGGTGATGAGAGTTACAACCAAGCCCTTTCTGAGCAGCGTCTACTGGAGGTGCGTGGCTACCTGATTAAGCAAGGCGTCACTGCCGAGCGTATGACCACTCAAGCCTTTGGTGCTTTATCGCCTTTGCAAGCCGACCAAGACAGAGAATCGGATGTGTTCGACCGCCGCGTGACATTAACACTACAGCCTCATTTGGCCTTGACGGCCAGGCATGCTGCTGACTAGCGGTCAATTTAAGTAGTCCATTTTACGTCGTTCATATTAACGACGACCAACATCAGTTCATATTTGTTAATAGAGGAAGCCTTTGTGATGATCACAGGGAAAAGGGTAAAAGAAGTGAGTGAAGCGGTAGCGGTATTGCTGATCAGCGCCGCCGTGTGTTGGGGTTTGCCCTTTGTGGCATTGGCTTCGTCGAATAGTACCGGCACATTGTCTGCGCCACAGAATATGGCTTCGGCATTGGTCGGGCAACATAACACAGAGTCACACATCATTAATTACGATGATATTACGCAGGGGCTGTTGCTTTATCGCCAGCCGAGCGGTGCTTGGGTGCCATCTTTGCCGCTCGATACACAAGTGTCGATGCAAGTCTCTGGCTTAAGTAATCGCGTGAGCGTGAAACAGGTTTTTCGCAACAACACTGAATTTGTGTTGAATGGGCAATATTTGTTCCCGCTGCCCAATGAGGCTGCGGTGGATTCGTTGCGATTACATATAGGCAAGAGAGTGATCGAAGGGCAAATTCATCCTAAGGCCGATGCCAAGCAGATTTTTGAGCAAGCGAAAGCTGAAGGCAAACGTGCCAGCTTAGTGAGCCAAGAGCGCCCTAATATGTTTACGACCGAAGTCGCAAACCTAGCACCTCAAGAGGAGCTGATTGTAGAAATCAGCTATCAGGAGACCATTAAATATGAAGATGGTTTGTTTAGTTTACGTTTTCCGCTGGTGGTCGCGCCCCGTTATATTCCGGGATTAACATCGGATTCAAGTGCTAGCGATTCACATGATCCTATGGCACAGGTGCGCCAATCAAGCCGAGTGACAAGTTCGCAGGTGTTTGATGCTGACCGGATTGTGGCACCTGTGCGGGACGGCGCCAGTGGACGCGATCCTGTGCTGAAGGCAGACATTCAAGTCTTACTTGCAAAGGGGGTTGATAAAGCGTCCATTGAGAGTCCTTACCATGACATCAAACTCAAGCAAGACAACAGCGGCGCGGTCGATGTATCGCTGGCGCAACGTGTGCCCGCTAATCGTGATTTTGTGCTGCAATGGCGAGTAAAGCAGGGCACGAGCCCAATGGCTTGGGTGTTTAATCAGCAAGGTAAAACCCATAAGCTCGATGGCGAAAATTTGTCTCAGGATACACTTGAGACAAGTAAAACTAGCGGCGTAAATGATGATAGTTACAGTCTCGTCATGGTGTTGCCTCCTAAGGTTGAAAAGAGTACTCAGCCGAGTTTGTCCCGTGAATTAATTTTAGTGATTGATACTTCGGGCTCTATGGCGGGGGATTCTATCGTTCAAGCTAAAAATGCACTGTTATACGCGTTAAAAGGACTGAAGCCGGAGGACCGTTTTAACATTATCGAATTTAACTCCAGTTTATCTCAGTTCTCAGCAGTACCATTACCGGCGACTTCGTCGAATTTGTCACGGGCCCGTCAATTTGTGAGCCGTTTACAGGCCGATGGTGGCACTGAAATGGCGTTAGCACTGGACGCTGCCTTGCCAAAATCCTTGGGCAGTGTATCGCTTGATGCAACGCAGCCTTTGCGCCAAGTGATCTTTATGACCGACGGCTCTGTGGGCAATGAACAAGCGTTATTTGATTTGATCCGCTATCAAATTGGTGAGAGTCGCCTATTTACTGTCGGCATAGGTTCGGCGCCTAATTCTCACTTTATGCAAAGGGCGGCTGAACTCGGTCGTGGCACTTTTACCTATATTGGCAAAGTGGATGAAGTCGATGAGAAGATCAGCGCCTTACTCAGCAAAATTCAATATCCAGTGTTAACCGATATTCAAGTGCGTTTTGATGATGGCAGTGTGCCCGATTATTGGCCATCACCGATTGCCGATCTGTACCGCGGTGAGCCAGTGCTCGTGAGTCTAAAGCGCAGCGCCCGTGAGCCACAGGAGTTAGTGATTTCAGGACGCCAAGGGCATCAAAACTGGCAACAGTCGCTCTCGCTGCAGGACAACTCCGCAGGATTGATGACCCATCAAGGTGCGGGTTTAGATTTGCTGTGGGCGCGTAAACAGATTGGTGCATTGGAGTTGAGTAAAAATGGTGCGAATGATGACAAGGTCAAACAGCAAGTGACGGCCTTATCGATGAATTATCACTTAGTCAGCGCCTATACCAGTTTAGTGGCGGTGGACTTAACCCCAATTGATTCAACTGCAATGAGCCGTGATGCCGTGGTTCGTCAGCACTTGCCCTTAGGTTGGCAACCTTTTGGAGCCTTGCCGCAAACCGCGACGTCAAGCCGTTTGGATATGTTATTAGGTGCGCTGACCTTGCTACTCGCATTGATTCTTACGGGATCGATTCTTCGACAAAGACGGGAAGAGAAGGCGGCCTTGGTGGCGCTTACCTGTGAACGATGAGCGACGAGTTAAGCGCGATGAGCAAACGCAGAACACAGCGATTTTTAGTGGTGGGATTATTTTTAATTGGCGCAACATTGTTAGGAAAGGGACTCTATATGCAAGCTAAAGCACACTTTGCCCAGTATTTGATTGAACAGGCGTGGACTAAAACCTTGGCTGATGGTCAATCCCATAAGCCTTGGTCATGGGCGGATACCTATCCCGTGGCAAAGCTGTCTATTCATCGTGAGCAAGTGGCGGCGAACAACAATATTGAAGCAGAGCTTAATGACAGTTTATATGTTCTTGCGGGGGCTTCTGGGCGAAATTTGGCCTTTGGTCCGAGTCTGGTGTTGTCCAGTGCGCCAGCGGGGCAAAAAGGCAATACTGTGATTGCCGGCCACAGGGACACGCATTTTGCGATACTTAATGGCATGGCGGTGGGGCGTCGATTATCGTTACAAACGCTTAAAGGCAATCACATTATTTATGAAGTGGTGGCGACTCAGGTCGTAAATGAAACCGAAACTCAATTTATGGCGCCATCCGATGATAATCGCTTAACGTTAATTACGTGTTATCCCTTCGATTCACTTCAAGGTGGTGCTGAACTGCGGTTTGTGGTGCAGGCGATACCCGTCGAAAATGAGTCGATGGAAACACACGGTACGAATGTATCCGTTTCAATAGGGAGTGGCGTGCAAGGGAATATTGGAACTGTTTCTCGCAGTTTCAAACATTAATCTGAAATCTCATTTAAATCCTTCATGTAGCTTTCAAAAAAATGCTCCTTTGTTAATCATCTTAGCCTGAAGCTGAATTATCGGCTTCAGGCTAAGTTATAACCATCAGTTACTGATAGGCAGCACACGATTTCGTCCTAAGCGTTTGGCTTCATAAAGTAATTTGTCTGCTGCTTCAATCAATTGCATACCCGTTTGTTTTTCTTGCCATTGGGCGACGCCAAAGGAAGCACTGATATTATTGATGCGTTCGTCTTTGCGTCTGTCTTTTAAACTGAGTTTTTCGAGTCCACGGCGCATAGCTTCGGCCAGTTGCCTTGCGATACGTAGCTGACTTTTAGGGACAATAATCGCAAATTCTTCACCGCCAAAACGATACAGTTTCGTGCCATCGCGGCAGGATTCCTGTAGTCGTTTCGCCACGGCGCGTAACACTTGGTCGCCGAGCTGGTGGCCATAGGTGTCGTTAAACACTTTAAAATGGTCGATATCGGCCAAGATCACACAAGTGCCTAAGGGGGCTTGGGCTATCATTCCAGCAAAATCAGTGTCAAAGGCGCGGCGATTAAAGCAGCCCGTCAGTGCATCGTAGAGAACGTCTTTTTCTGTTTGTTCAAGTTTTTTCTTTAGTGCGTCTATTTCGGTTTGAGCCTTCTGCAGCTGACCGGTAAAGAACTCTGTGCTCGAGCGAATATTGTCCGACTCTTTCACTAAGCTGCGGACCAGATCGAGTACTTGTTCGACGCTAAAGCCTTCGTCTTCGATGCGATTGAGCTTTTCAAAATTACTTTCGATACGTGACTGGAAGTCATTGGCATCTAGATTGGTATCTTTGAGTGATTGGGAAAGCTCAGTCACCATAGCATCCAGATTTTGGCGCATTTCTCTGACATCGAGTTCAACTGGGTCGGCAACATATTGGCGATACAAGATTTCGCTACTGACAGGAGGGCAAGTATTGTATTGGGCAATAACAGTATCGAGTTGTTGATTTAATTCGGGATTTTGTTCACCAACATAAGTGTACCAAAGCGCATAGTTAACGGGGGTGGTCGGAATTTTATGTTTGAGCATCAGAGGCACTGCTTTTTTGAGGTTCAGTGCAGCGGCTTGTAATAACTCTAGCGACATATTGTTACCTTACTCAATGAAAATACACGGATATTTTAAAATTTCGCTATTTTTTATTCTGTTGCAGTCAGGTTTAGGTCAACGACAAGAATATCGGTCAGATGGAGACATGATTACCGTTTACTCTTGGATGCAGCGACTCCGTTTGCGCTAAGACTTCCATCATAAATTAAAGATGATATGGTAAAGTCTATCCTTAAAACCAAATAATGATAATAACTTGGGAGAAAGTTGTGAAAAATTTAATCATAACCACAAGTCTGTTGGCCACTATCTCATTACCTGTTTTTGCTGAAACGGCATTTGTGAAAAGTCTCGATCTCGTGCAATACCGAACCGATGTTAAAACCTTAGCGAGCGATGCTTTTGGGGGACGCGCGCCCTTATCTGAAGGAGAGACGTTAACTTTAGACTATTTAGTGACAGCATTTAAAGATATGGGTCTCAAACCCGGATTTGGCGATAGCTATTTACAGGCGGTTCCTTTGGCGCAAATTAGTGCCGATCAAAACATGCAGCTTGATATCGGCGGACTTAAATTTGCTAATGGCAGTGAATTTACCGCGAGAACCCAAAGAATCGCTGACACCGTGAGCCTGAATAAAAGCGATGTGGTATTTGTTGGCTATGGTATCAATGCACCCGAATATGGCTGGAATGATTATCAAGGGTTAGATGTAAAAGGCAAAACGGTCATCGTACTCGTGAATGACCCCGGCTTTGCGACCCAAGATCCAACAATATTTAAAGGCAATGCTATGACCTATTATGGTCGCTGGACTTATAAATATGAGGAAGCGGCGCGTCAAGGCGCTGAGGCCGTGTTTATTGTTCACGAAACAGCGCCTGCCGCCTATGGCTGGGGTGTGGTGCAAAACTCCAACACAGGGACTAAGTTTACTCTGGTCGATGCCAATAATAACCAAGGTCAAGTGGGCGTGATGGGCTGGGTTCAGCACGAAACCGCACAAAAAATCTTTGCCAAAGCGGGATTGGATTTTGATACCTTAAAACAGCAAGCAGCCAAGCCAAACTTTAAGGCTATCCCACTTAAGCTGAGCGCGCAGCTCACGTTAAACAATAAAATTGAACGCGCCGAGTCCCATAACGTCGCGGCTTTACTGCCCGGTAAAACGCGCCCCGAGGAAGTGGTGATGATGCATGCCCATTGGGATCACCTTGGCACTGTGATTGAAGACGGTAAGTCAGAGATTTTAAACGGAGCTGTCGATAATGCCAGCGGTGTGGCGGGGGTTTTAGCGTTAGCGCGTTACTTCAAACAGCAAGCTAGCACGGCGCCACTGGATCGCTCGGTGCTCTTCAGTGCCTTTACTGCAGAAGAAACGGGTCTGATTGGTGCACTGCATTTTGCTCAGCATCCCAGTGTGCCAACCAAAAATATCGTCGCCTTTTTAAATATCGATGGCATGAATGTAAATAAAGGCGTGGATTACATTTTGCGCTATGGGGAAGGGGTATCTGAGTTGGAGCAATACTTAGATAAAGCCGCCAAAGCCCAAGACCGTTCGGTAAAAGCGGATCCAAGACCACAGAATGGATTGATGTTTAGATCAGACCATTTTGCGCTGGCCCAGCAAGGTGTACCAGGATTGCTATTTATGAGTCTTGGGGATACAGATCCTGACTATATTGCGCATAAATATCACCAAGGAGCCGATGATTATGATCCAAATTGGACGTTGGAGGGCGTGAGTCAAGACCTAGACTTGATCGCCAGTATGATAACCACCTTAGCGAATGGTTCAGATTGGCCCCATTGGCTTGAATCATCAGACTTTAAAGCCAAACGTGAGCAGGATGGCCGTAAATAGGTTTAATGGGTTGGATCATGAGGGCGTCCAGTAGGCGCCCTTATTTTTTAGCACTAATTTGGGCTAGGGTTTGGGCAACGGTTTGAGCGAGAAGTGGTGTTTAATACAATATGGGAAGAGATTTTTTATAGAATTAAAATTAAAAGGAATAACTGATAGAAAGCATAGGGCCAATAAAATTGTAATAGATGTTGTAATCGGCGATTTGAGTATCTTTATTCGGCGAATTTTGGGCGATATCAACGTCAACTTTATAGTAGTTATAGGCCACGCTCATTCGCCAGTTTGGGGTGATTTGTGCATTAACCCCCACTTTAATATCAACCAGTTCGCCTTTGACATCATTGAGTTTGATGTAAAAATACTGTGCATGGCTGGTGATTTGCCAACCGGGAACAAATTCATACTGACCATATATGCCAATGTCGGGCAGTGGCGCAGTGACATTTTCGTCAACAATGCGCGGAATTGCTTGGCTACCGCAGACATTATTGAGTAATTCCGATGAAGCGCAAACACCAATCACCCCTTCAAAACCTGTCTTGATAAACATAGTATGTAAACCAAGTGATAGACCGACATCATAGTTACTGCCTTGAAATACATCATAGCCATAGCCGAAGCGCAGTACATCAATGTTTAAGGTTGAATTTAGATTACCGCCTGCTTTGATATCGTAAATGGTGTCGTTAATCTCGAGCTGGAAGGGTTTGGTTAAGGCTTGGGTTTCGGCGTTACGATGAAGCTGTTTCCAGTCTAGGTAGATATTGTGCCGTTCGTTAAAGTGATAATTTAACTCGATAAAGGGTAAAAATTCGTTTTCTGCAAGTTGTAGATCGGACTCATAATCTAAGGTGAAATTATTACCCGAAACAGGGTTAGTGACTTCCATATTGGTGTCTGATTGCGAATAAAAGCCGCCTAACTGAATAGTAAAATCATCGGCTTGCACTTGAGTGCTGAGCAGTGACGCTATGATTAGGGGTAATAGGCGTATCGACATGTTAAGGAGTGACTCCTGCATTATTCTTATTATGTTTAGCGATAAGGTCAGAATTTAGTGCCATAAAAAAACAACATTTGGAGTTTAACAGCAAATTTTTCAATGTGAACAAAATGTTTTAAAAAATGCAAAAAATTGTGATTCAAAACAAAAGTAGGGTTGGTTCTCGTGAGGTTGAATGAAATTTGAGTGAGCGATCACATCAATTGTGGATTGAAAGACTAAGGGTAAGTGTTTCCTTCCTGAACGGCTTTAGGATTGTTGCGTTGTTGATGGGGCGAGATACAAATGGATATAGACACAAACATGGTGGAGAATCATCGATATTGAGAATATCTAGCGGTACGATCCCGCTAGATATTGATATGTCCTAGTACTTCTATTTCGCCTCGATAGAGGACGATAGAGGTGACGGGGTAGAAGTCTCAGCCTCTACGCTATCAGTCACGATTTTTGGGCTACTTGGTTCATCTTTATTAAACATGCCTAAACGGATGCGAATAAAATGCAAAATTTGCGCGGCAATATCCACATTCAAACAGGACTCTAAGCCCTCAAACCCTGGAGATGAGTTAGCCTCACAAATTTTGTAATGGCCGTTATCAAACAATAAATCGATACCTGCAACATCAAGATCGAGGATATTGGCTGTTTGGGTGGCAAGCCATTCAATTTCAGGAGTGATCTGAAATGGACGCGCTGAACCACCGGCACTGACATTGGCTTTGAAGCTGTCTTCTTGACCACGTCTTTCATAGCAACCCGCCACACGACCACCAATAGTGAATACGCGTAGATCGCGCCCATGACTGTTAGCGATAAACTCTTGCAGAATGATGTTAGCGTTTTTATTGGTCGCTTCAATCAACTGCATTAAATCGTCAAATTCACGCGCCTTATGGGATAAAAACACACCACTGCCCTGTGAGCCTGAAAGTGTTTTTATCACCACAGGAAAACCGAGATGGCGTTCTACGAGGGCGATATCGACGGGGAATTTAACCAACATGGTTTTAGGCGTAGGCAGATTCTTCTCGGCCAACAATTGTTGGGAGAATAACTTGTCTTTAACGATTTCAATGGCTTTAGATGGATTGAGGCAATATACCCCTAATCTTTCTAAGTGACGAATAATGGCTAAAGCAAAGTAGGTTGTGCCTGAGCCCATTCGCGGAATGATAAAATCGGGCAGCTCGACGGCTTGCCCATTCAATAAAATACTCTTGTTATCTTCTCTGGTGACAGTCAGATCAAATTCATCAGGTGCGTAAACTTCCAACTCTATGTTATCGGCTTTTGCTGCCGCCAGTAGACGCTCAATTTCATACCATTCAGGTTTTAGCTGAGTCGCGGTTTCTTTATATAAAATCCAACCACGCATTTAGTAGCAAACCTTAATCTTCATTCTTTATCCTCGGGTTCAGGTTCATCCTGAACATCATCTTCAATATCAAATACAGCCTCAGCCTCTATTTCTATCTCGGGCTTGGTTGCAGGCAAATGCACTGTACCAACCACGGCATAAAAGGGTTTCCCCATGGCGAGCCTGCGATACTTTACCCAGATCTGCTCTAACAAGCTACTGGGGGCGATATTTCCTTTGGCGACTTCCACAAATTGGGCTTCATCAGAGGTGCAAGGCAGCGTTTTTCCTTCCGCTAAATTCTTCATCGCATGACCATGCAATTCAAGGAGTTCAGCTTCTTTATTGGTAAAATCACCGCTTCGCTTAAAGCCTTTGGGGAAATTAGCATCATCGTAGAAACGTTTTTGAGAGACAAAACTGGCAGCAACTGAGCCGTTAAACGTCTCAGAACCCTTGTTAGCGTTAAAAAAAGACTGTTCAGACATGGCAGATACCCTCTAGTTTTTGATATACAAAGATTTGCAACTGGAGTATTGGCTAGTATTATTGATTTATAAATCAAAAAAATTTGCCTATGTTGGTCAAGAATTTTTATGGATACCGATTTACTAAAAACCTTTCTCGAAGTCTCCCGTACTCGCCATTTTGGTAAAGCGGCTGAGAATCTTTATCTCACCCGAAGCGCTGTGAGCTTTAGGGTGAAACAGCTTGAGAGCATTTTGGGTGTCGCCTTATTTGAACGGCAACGTAATAATATTCAGCCCACGCCAGCAGGCGAACGTATGCTTGGCCATGCCGAGGCGGTGTTAACAGCATGGGAGCGGGCTAAGCAAGATGTTTCCCTCAGCCAGTTACAGACAACGCAGCTTGCCATCGGTGCAGGGCCGAATATTTGGGACGCTTACTTGCAAGGTTATTTACAGGGACTGCATGTCGGTTTACCCGGCGTGGCGTTGCGCACGGAAGTACTACCTGCGAATGCAATGACGCGTCAGCTAATGGACCGTACCCTCGATATTGCGATTTCATTCGATCCGCCAAAGCTTGATCAATTTGAGATAGTACAACTGGGGCAAATTAATTTGTTGTTGGTGTCGAGCTTAAAAGGTCAAACGGTAAAAGCGGTTGTGCCGGGGCAATATGTAAAAGTCGATTGGGGGACGGCGTTCAATATTGTTCACGCGCAGGAATATGCCTCACTGCCTGTGCCAACGCTGCACACGAGTTCAGCACGTATTGCGTTAGATTTCATCTTGAATAATGGCGGCTGCGCATTTTTACCTGAGCATCTAGTGCAACATGCATTGCGCGGCGGCGAATTGCATCTCGTCAGCGGCGCGAATGCCATTTCACGAAATGTGTATCTTGCGTATTGGGCTGAGAATGACCGCTTAGCCCAGATCAAACAAGCCATCGACTTTTTAAGGGACGATGGCTCAATGGTTGCTCATGCGACGGTTTAGAGACTAAGAATTAAAGCACTAGCGGTGTTAATACAACCAGCCAAGTTAATCCACAAAGCGCAAGACTCATAAAGACGGCAGCCGAGGCAATGTCCTTGGCTTGGCCACTTAACGGGTGTATTTCACTGCCGACACGGTCAACCACAGCTTCAATTGCCGAGTTTAATAGCTCAACAATCAACACGATAAACAACGTGAAAATCAGCATAAGGCGTTCAATAGTGCTGATATCAACCCATAAGGCTACGGGTAACATGACTATCGTCAAGATTAATTCCTGTCTGAAGGCGGCTTCGTGGATCCAAGCGGCCTTTAGGCCCTTCATCGAAAATCCCGTCGCTCTGAATATGCGCTTAATACCGTGATTATTGGCTGGTTTCATAGTGTTTCCAATTGACGTTAGCGACAAAGCGCTGAGGTTCTGCTCATTCAAAACAGGGGGGAATAAACCCTACTGTTGTCTTTGTTAACATTTGACTGAGTCATAAATTTGGCCGCAGTATAGCCTGAGATGAAAAGTGCATAAACAATTAACTGAGCAAATTTGATCATCAACATTCGTTGTTAACTTAGGGAGTTAGTGACTTTTGCGGTTATTTTAGTGCAACTTTAGCCGTGCGGCCTAAGCTTGATGAAGGATATATTGCAGCGTGGGCAAGGGAATGACTCATACAAACCCGTTACGAAATTTAACATTTAATCATTTCATCCGTTTTAGTGCTTTTAAGCTCAGCTTGCTCATACTTTGCGGTTTAGCTCTTTCGGTTAACGCACAAACCTCACCACCTGCGATACAACTTGCTACCGAGTTTGATGCGACTCGAACTTCGCAAGATATTAATATTCAAAATTTTTTGATTAGTGAGAAACTCGACGGGGTTCGAGGTTACTGGAATGGCAAGGAATTATTCACTCGGCAGGGAAATGCCATCGCTACACCTATTTGGTTTACTGTAAATTTTCCGAATTATCCTCTCGATGGTGAATTATGGCTTGGGCGGGGCCAGTTTGAAGCGATGTCGAGTTTAGTTCGACAAGCCTCAGCGAAGGATGATGATTGGCGCAAAGTGCGATTTATGGTGTTCGATGTCCCTAAGGCGAGTGGCGACTTTCAGCATCGCTATCAATTTGCGCTGACTGAACTGAGTGGCAAATCGAATTATCTTGAAGTCATAGTGCAGTTCCAAGTAGAAAGCCTTGAAGCCCTGTATCAAAAACTCGATGCCTTAGTTGCAAAAGGCGCCGAAGGCTTGATGCTGCATCGCAGTTCTGCGACTTATATCAGTGGCCGCAATCCTCATTTGATGAAGCTAAAACCTTATTATGATGCTGAAGCTACTGTTATCGCTTATATCCCTGGTAAAGGTCAATTTGCAGGGCAGATGGGCGCATTAAAAGTGCAAACCCCAGACGGCCGAATTTTTAGTATTGGCACAGGTTTTAGTCTCTCTGAGCGCCAACATCCCCCCGCAGTGGGCACTATCATTACCTATAAATATCTTGGTCTTACTGTCAATGGCTTACCCAGATTTGCCAGTTTCCTGCGGGCACGCAGTGATGTCGAGCCAAGTAATAAACCCACCGCAAAGTAAACATCATCATAACGTTATTCATAGATATAACTTTGCTTGCTGTTTATTAAGCCTGCCGCGAGGTGTGCTAATACTGTGGACAACAGCGATGGCCGAGTCGTGTTTGCACCGAGCGCTAATCGAACTCTTGTTCAAGCATCTGGATTGCATAACTTTGATGTAGGCTGTAGTGCTGATGACAATCGCGATTTTGTAAGGGATAAGGATAACAAACTGATGTTTCACCTGTGGCGGTTTGACAATGTGAAGCCACTGCCAAGATTAATTGAGGATGTGAAAGTTGAAAAACGGTAACCCGTTACGGGCGAGTTTGACTGTGCTCCATCAATGGAGGGGGGATTAAATTAGCAACATAGTATTTTAAGTGAGATTATCGGGACATCAACCAAAGTCAGTGGAAATCGCAGTATAGTTTGACTACAAACATCAATGGTTGTGGGCTGCTTGCCTTACAAGGTTAAGTTGGTAAGATGTTGTTCATAAAGAAAATCAAATCGTTGTACATCTAAGGACATATATGGAAATTTCATTACTTGCCGATAATCCCTCTGCGATAGACACGGTAGCTAGTTGGTATTTCAACGAATGGTGCCAAGACAATGGTAGCTATACCAAGGAGGAGGTCGTTGAAAAAGTCTCTGCATCAATAAATCGAGATACCGCGCCTATTCTGATCATTGGAAAAGTAAATGGTGTTCTTGCTGGTTCAGCAGAGCTAAAAATTCGAGAAATGGACATATACCCAGAATTTGAATTTTGGCTTGGTGGTGTTTACGTCACTCAGCAGGCTAGGGGACAGGGTGTCGCCTCAAAACTTGTGAAAGAGATAATATCGCTAGCACATAAAATAGGTGTGAAAAAATTATATCTTCAAACAGAAGATTTAACTGGAGGTTTGTACTTACATCATGGGTTTAAGCCTATAGAACAAGTGAATTATAAAGGTATAAATGTATTGGTTATGGGCACAAACATCGGTGAATAACAAGTTTGTGAAGGTACACTGCGGCTCAATTGTGGGAAGCAAGTGGAACGATATGATCATATTTCACAGGGCTACCTAAGTAGGTCAAAGCATCCCCAAATGGCATCATTTTTAATCTTAGAGTTTTCGTCAGTACAAGAAAATAGATTTCCTGTTTCAACAGTAAGAACAAGTTGTGTTCTGTTTCAGTCAAAGTGTTTATAAAGTCATTAGCAAGGCCATATAATCAGATGCTGAGTGACTCTTTACAGAATCTAATGATGAAAATGAGTCGAAATCTTCCAAACTTTGACAGTTATTGTTGAATCAATGGCTACCAAATAAGAATAGGCCGCGCGTAGTTGCGACCGATTTTACGATCGCTTAGTTAGTTCCTGTCCACGCTTGGTCCTCGCAGACTTCAGATCAATGTTGAACTCTTGATATCACATTATGCTTTTTACCGCTGTTATCGTCGTGTCGTGCGGCGAGCTTTTTTGCAAATAAAATAAACCTCCTGCCTCACGCTTGACAATAAGTGAAACGTAAACAATCTTTTAACATAGAATATTTTCAGAAGGTTACTTTTCTTTCTGCAGAATAGAATTATTTTCACTACGGGAACACAGGAGTGTTTAACCCTTCCACTGAGATAACTAGGTTTCATTTGAGGTGATCATCAATGAATAATCTAGACTCAAGGTATCGTGATAAAACGCAATCATGAAAAGGAATTTCAATGAAAGACGTTAATATTTATCCGTATCAATCAATCTGTTCAGACTGGCTCAGTAAGCCAGAGACTGCGATCAAAACAGCAAACTTCAATTTTAATATCGAAACCCATTTATTTGGATTTGGTTGAGGTCAAGTCTTGTACGCTATTTGTATCGTGCCATCACGCCTGCAGTGGCGGGTGTTGTGAAAGCCCTGATTTTAAGTCGTTAAAGAAAGTGGAGTTGTAACGTTTTAAGCATTGAATAAGTCCCAATAACAAGGAGAGTTAATTTCATGTCTATCAAATCTTTTCGCTATAGTGCGTTTTTTTTTGTGTATGAGTGCTGCTGTACATGCAGAAGCACCAGTAGAGACAAAAGCAGCTATAACGCTACCCACGTTAAGCCCTGTTATGCCGCTGGAAATCACAGCAAAACCCCCGTTCTCACTCGAAAGCCTGCAACATGATTTTGATGATTTTTCTTGGCAATCGTTTATTGCACTTAACTGGCCAGCAAATGCCGATGGCACACCCAATACTATGTCTACCATTGGGCAAAAAACTAACCAGCCAGTCGTGTGGCTGCATTGGAAGGAAAGCCGGGAGATTTTTTTATCCGATGGCGTAAAACCACCTGGGTGGGATCTGTCCAATAATGTGCCGGATGTTTGCAAAAGTATTGATCCAAAGTCCATTCCTGAAGGGACTATTTATTTAACGCAAGTAGGGAAGACCCCGAATGTGTTGGATGAAAGTGGTGAGCCTTTTACAACGGGTCCATTGATTGATCAAAACGGGCTTTATACCCGTTATGAAATATTAACCAATGAAACCATGTTCAATTTTATTTTGGACAATAACCTTTACAGTAAAAAAGGACAGAAACAGTTTAATGCCGATGTCGACTTTACCGCGAGCGACAGTAAAACTGGGCAGGTAGGTTCTATCATGCTTAAGGCCTCATGGATAAAAATGGGCGGCAAGTTTGATGCGACGAATTACTATACAACTTACGCGCTAGTTTATAACAATCCCGAAGAGCAACACGGGGTTAAGCCAGCTTGTGCGCTTGAGCAAGTCGGGTTAGTAGGGTTTCACATTGCTCACAAAACCACGGGTGAACCACAATGGATTTGGTCTACCTTTGAGCATGTCGCTAACGCGCCAACCCAAGGTGAGTCAGCATCATTGTCGGCATATAATTTTTACGATCCTAAATGTACTGACTGCAAAGTGAATGAACCACCAGCACGCCCGTGGGATCCGGCAAACCCGCACACTAAACCAACTCAAGTGGAACGCGTCATTCCTATCACTGCCGACGCTAAAGCCTTAAATGCCAGTTATCACGCTGCACTCGACGCTGTAGTGCCGGGATCGGTATGGATGAATTACGAATTGGTCAGTACGCAATGGCCTACCGATGCTAAAAATCCCACCGATCCAACGGGCGTGCCTGCTCCCTCATTTTTAGCGAACACCACGCTCGAAACTTATATCCAAGGTTCGGTAAAGCAAACATCAAGCAGCTGTATGGCTTGTCACAATAATGCGGCAACCACTAACGGTAATTTTGCTGATTTCACTTACTTGCTGCAACGCGCGCAATAATTTACGAAAGGAACTCATCATGACTGATATTACAGGCGCGACTGCCGATACTATGAATAATTTTATTGGTTTGAGCGCGGTATTAACCGGCTTTGCTACCAGTATTATTGCCCCGACATTGGATCCCGTGGATATTAAATCCGAATACTTAGCCGTGTTTACGCAAAAAATAACCGAAGAATCGAAGGACCTAACTTTAGTTACAACTATTCTGCAAAAATTTGCGGCGTTAAAAGCGCAGCAATTATCAGATCAACAAATTGGCACGCAAATGCTGGCGCCAGACAACGGGGCTAATTTTGTGTTGGCCTGTCGTAAATTGATTTTTATGTGGTACTCAGGTGCATGGCCAACCATTATTCCCGCGACGGATACAGAGCCGGAAACCACGGTTAGCGATATGATTTCGGCAAAAAGTTATACCACGGGTCTAGTCTGGCAAGTTATGCAGGCGCATCCGATGGGGGATTCAAATTATCGCTATGGCTATTGGGCAAAAGCACCCGCTGCACTGTCGGCATATACGGGTCATCAAGGAGGTGCAGTATGAGCGCGCAAACCAATTACGATGTCATTATTGTGGGCTCTGGTATTGCGGGCTCTATCATGGCTTATCAACTGGGGATGGCAGGGAAAAAAGTATTAATCCTCGAAGCAGGGCAGGAAGTGCCTGTTGACCGCAGTGGTTACATGGAAACCTTTTTTAAAGCCAATGCCAAAACACCTGAGTCACCTTATCCTCCAACCACGCAAAATCCAGCGGCATCGACGGCGGATAATCCACTTGGGCTGCCTGATCCGGCGAAGGAGAATGTGCCGCGTTATACCGTGTTGCAAATTGGCGCATGGCGTAATCCAAAGCAATGTTATTTCGATTACACGCCGCAGCCTGAACATTTGAAACCTGACAGCCCTGAAGCAAAGTTTGCTTTTGCTAGTTCCTATGAGCGTATTGGCGGCGGCACAACTTGGCATTGGCTAGGAACCAGTTTGCATTTATTGCCTAATGATTTTGAGTTGCAAACCCAGTATAAGCAGGGGGTGGATTGGCCCGGTGGAAAACAATTTTATCAGGCGTTGGTTCCTTACTATGAACAGGCGACCAATGAGATTGGCGTCGCCGGTGACAAAGAGGCGATGGATCAGCTTTATCGCGGATTTAATGTTTCACCGGATGGTGTTTATGGGCCGAATTACGATTACCCAATGCCTGGCATTGTTTCATCTTTAGTCGATCAACGATATGAACAAGCGGTGAGCGACATGGTCTATGACAATATTCAATTGTCAGTCACGCCAACCCCTCAGGGGCGCAATTCATTACCGGGTGAACGCCGTCAATGTGCGGGGAATACAAATTGTATTCCTATTTGCCCTATCCAAGCCAAATACGATGCTACTGTGACGCTCTGGCGAGCATTGCAAACCGGTAATGTTGATGTGTTTTATCGTCACGTCGCGACAAATGTTCAAGTGGATGAAAACACAAAGGATGTTGTTGGTATTGATTATGTGACCTATCAAACTCACGGGGGGATAGCGACGGGCGGCGGTACAGTTACGGGTAAAAAATATGTGATTGCAGCTCACGCGATTGAGACGCCTAAATTATTGCTCATGTCTAAGCGTAATAAAGCCTGTCCGAACGGCGTCGCCAACCATAGCGATCAAGTGGGGCGTAATTTGATGGATCACATTATGTATTTGGCCTGGGGTCTGGCGAAAGATCCTGTCTATGGTTTTCGGGGGCCTTTATCTACTGCGGGTATCGAAAGTTTACGTGATGGCGCCTTTCGTAAAGACCGTGCCGCCTATCGTATTGAAATCGGCAATGAAGGTTGGCAGTGGGCAGCAAATGATCCATTCACGACCTTAGCTGATTTTGTATTTGGGCAAAATAATTCGCAATTAAATGGGGATTCTGTCAATCAGCAGGGGATTCCATTACGGTTTGATCCCGCCATGTCTGCGAATAGCGCCTTATTTGGTGCCTCACTGGTGAATACCTTGAATGGTATTTACACACGGCAAATTCGTATGGGCTATTTAATTGAACAATTACCTGATCCGGAAAACCGTGTCGAGTTGTCGGAGACGCTGAAAGATAACTTAGGTTTGCCGCGCCCCAAATTAACCTATCGTGTACGGGAGGATTATGTGCGCAATGCGTTCGTGTCGGCTAAAGATATTTCGACCAAACTCTTTGACGCCCTTGATGCGCGGGAATATACCAAGGCTCCGCCTGCGCCGGTATTTTATGGTGATAAGAGTCAAGTAACGTCGAATAATTTTGAATATCAGGGCCATAATTTTACGTTTTACGGTGCTGGACACATTGTGGGGACGTATCGAATGGGGGACTGCAGAGATACGTCGGTGGTGAATCCTCGTCAGCAATCTTGGGATCATAGCAATCTGTTTTTAGTCGGTAGCGGAGTGTTTCCAACGGTTGCAACGGGTAATCCAACCCTCACTTTGGCAGCGTTGGCATTCCAGGCTGCAGATCATGTTTTGGAAGACCTTAAAATAAGTTAAAAAAGTTGTAATTATTCATTAGCTTGCTGTTAATTCCCATTGAAAACCGCGTGCAAATTGGCGCGGTTTTTGGCTAACTGAATATACCTTCATATTACGCTAACTGGCATTTTCCTACTCACAATGCAGTTTATTGTCATCGTATTTAAAATCAAAATATTACAGTTTTTTTATGCTGATAATTAGTTTGAAAACTGTGCATGCGTGTGTTGTCGGATAGTATGTCTGATAGAAAACTGATAAGTCTCACTCAAACCGAGCGTTAATTGGGCGTGCTTTAATAAGCGAACAAAGTTAATTTTTACGAATATTTATCAAAAGGTTAGCTGAATACATGACTACTAAGAAATATATCGTTGTCAATCCACATGAAAGTGAGTTTCCTAACCCCATTACGTTCAAAAAAGGTGATCCTCTTGTCGTTGGAGAAAAATATGCAGGTCCTGAAGGCTGGGATCTCTGGTTCCTTTGCACTACGTTGGGGCAAGATGCTGGTTGGGTTCCTGGTCAAGTGATTCAGCGCCTAAAAAATGCCAACGGGCTGGCGCTTGAGGACTATACGGCAAGAGAACTTAATGTGTATGAAGGTGAACAACTCATTGGCACACGAATGTTGAATGGCTGGGTATGGTGTATAAAAGCTGTCAGTGAAGAATCAGGGTGGGTACCATTAGAAAACTTGAAAGAAGTGGTAGATCTATCCCGCGACTAAAGCACCTTTACTGTGCAGTCAAATCCAAGATGGCTCCTTGGTGTATTGTGCCAAGAGGATGATGACTGGCTGATATTGAGAGCTTATATCTGGCACGCAGAAGTCATTGGCGTAAAAGTGTTTTTTAGCACAAGCTTTCCGTTTCTGTTAATAAAAAAGCCAGTATATTCAATATACTGGCTTTAACTTTAAACTTGATTAATGAGCACTATAAGCTGGAATATAAAAGTCATCAGCATCTTGTCTTTAACAAACTATGCGCCTTATATTCCAAATGCAGAGTGGCGGGCTGACTAGTCGTTATGACGTTTGCCTGAACGTTTAAGTCTCTCTGCTGCCAGTTTGGCTTCTTTCTCTGCTTCTTTTTCGGCCATGATACGGGCGACTTCAATCTTTTCAAGCTCTGCCATCGCAGGCGTTTCTAGCGAGAGTAAGCCTATTTTCCCCGAGCGATATTCATGCAGTAATAACTCTGATGCCTTGTGCATATCGATGCGACCACCGGGACGCAGCGCACCACGTTTACGGCCGATTTCCTCGAGAAGTGCAACATCATCCTTTGGTAATTCACTTAAGTTATAGCGCTCACAAATCTCTTTTGGATAAGCGGTTAAGAAATACTTGGCGGCGAACAGGGCCACATCTTCATATTCCATCGCCGTATCTTTAATGGCACCAGTGACGGCAAGGCGATAGCTGCTCGCTTCGTTATCCACTTTGGGCCATAAAATACCTGGGGTATCCGACAGCACGATACCGTTACGTAAATTGATCCGTTGCTGGGTTTTGGTTACCGCAGGTTCGTTACCGGTTTTGGCGATAACACGGCCAGCTAAGGTATTGATGATGGTAGATTTCCCAACGTTGGGTATTCCCATGATCATAGTGCGAATGTCTTTTTCGGTTTTATCGCGACTTGGCACTAGTTTACGGCAGAGATCAGGGATTTTTTTCACCATTGCCGCTTGCAGTGTCGTGATCGCCGTGGCTTTGACGCCTTGCTCACGCTCTAAGTATTCAATCCATTGTGCGGTGATCTCTGGATCGGCCAGATCAGATTTATTGAGCAGTTTGATACAAGGTTTGTCGCCTCGAAGCTGAGCCACCATGGGGTTTTCGCTACTGTAGGGAATACGCGCGTCCAGCACTTCGATAACAAGATCGACCTGAGGCATTGCCTCTTCAATCTCCTTGCGTGCCTTGTGCATATGCCCCGGATACCACTGAATTGCCATGATAACGCCTTGTCCTAAATAACTTAAAGAACGGCTATTCTACCTTGAAGGTGGCGAATGTCATAAAAAAAGCGCCCTAAGGCGCTTTAATCGCTTAATCCTTGACTGTCTCTTGCGATTGTTACTTGGATTAATAGGCTGAATTAAGGCTTAGATTACTCCTAGTTCGCGCAATCTTTCCATCAGATAACTGTCAGCGGTATAGCGATCCGATAGCACGACTGCAGGGTTTGGATGTAAAAATAACGGCAAAGAGATCCGTGACTTGGTTTTATCCGTACCTTCAGGATTGATGACGCGGTGAGAGGTCGATGGGAAATAGCCGCCAGAGGCTTCCTGTAACATGTCACCGATATTGATAATAATGTTGCCAAAATCGCTGGGAACATCTAACCAAGTGCCATCTTTGGCTTTCACTTGTAATCCAGGCTCATTGGCCGCAGGTAACACTGTGATAAGGTTGATATCTTCGTGGGCGGCGGCACGAATGGCGCCCATTTCTTCACTGCCCGTCATCGGCGGGTAATGCAGAATACGCAGTAAGGTTTTTTGGCTATTGGCGATCATTTCTGGCAATGGCATCGAAAACTTGGCTTTTATGTCTTCTGGTGAGTAGGTTTCGATCCACTCTAATAGTTCTGCAGCCAGTGCGTTGGCTTTATCGTAATAGGCGAGAATATTGGTACGTAGTGAATCGGGGATACGGCCCCAAGGGTACACGTGGTAGTACTCTTTAATGTCTTTGACTGTGTTGCCTTTGGCAGTTTCAGAAATCGACGCAGGGAAGAAACCGTCGTGGGTTTCTTTTTTAAACATATAATCGTTTTTAGCTTCTGAGTTAAAAAAGGCTTGCCACTCGGTGTAGATGTCTTCAACTAAGCGCTTATCAATCGGATGATTAGATAAAACACCAAAGCCAGTTTCCCGAAGTGATTCAACGAATTGCTGGGCACTGTTTTCAGCGCGGTAATCAATGGTTTCTAATTTCATTTTGGTTTCTACTTGTTATATTTAGTTGTAATTTGACCCGCTGCAAGTGTAGCCGTGCGCTGATGTGGGTGCAAATACTCAGCGACTGTGATCTGGATCAACTGCCGTATTTTCCGTCATTTATGCAGTCGCTTATATAAGCACTTATATTAGTACTTACTTGAGTGGTAAGATTTTAGTCACCAAATCCGTTAGTATGGGCATTAGATTTGTTGTGATTGGATTGATGTCAGCCGCATTTTGAAGCCGAGTGCAAGAAATCTTGCTTGGAGTGGGTCTTATGTTGGCTTCCTTATAAATCAGCTTCTTAATCGAAGAGTATCGAAATACACGACGACGTGAGTCGAAAGGGCATTAATATGAATAAACTGACCGATTTTGAACGCTATGTTATCGAAGAGAAAGGCACTGAACGCCCCTTTAGTGGTGAGTATTATGAGCACGATGCTAAGGGTTTGTATTTATGCAAAAAATGCCATGCCCCCTTGTATCGCTCTGAGCATAAATTTAATGCCCATTGTGGCTGGCCTGCCTTCGATGATGAAATTGCCGGCGCTGTAACCCGCCATGTTGACGCCGATGGCCGCAGAACTGAAATTGTTTGTAGCCAGTGCGGCGGTCACTTGGGGCATGTCTTTGAAGGTGAAATGTTAACACCTAACAATATCCGTCACTGTGTTAACTCAGTTTCTATGGTTTTCAAAGGGATGGATGATGCTGTTGAACCAGTACCGAATCACTTTGCGACTTTTGGTGCTGGGTGTTTTTGGTGCGTCGAAGCGATTTTTAAAAGCCTAAAGGGCGTGGTGAATGTCACTTCTGGCTATGCTGGCGGTGATGCCCATGATGCCGATTATAAATCTGTTTGCTCGGGCCAAACCGGCCATGCAGAGGTTGTGCATATCGAGTTCAACCCAGAGGAAATTGATTTTACGACGCTATTACAGGTTTTTTTTGAGAGCCATGATCCGACCACGCTTAATCGCCAAGGTAATGATAAGGGGCCACAATATCGTTCCGTGGTGTTTACCCATAATGCTGAGCAGATAGAGCAAACTACCGCTATGCTTGCTCAGTTAGCAGCAGCCAAGGTTTTTGATGCGCCGATAGTGACCCAAGTTTCAGCGTTTGATACTTTTTATCCCGCTGAAAATTATCACAACGACTACTTCGCTTTACACGGTGAGCAGCCCTATTGTCAGATGGTCGTGCGTCCTAAAGTGGAAAAAGTGAAAGCCTTGTTTGCAAGATTGCAGAAGGCTTAAGCGATTTAGCACAGGGTGTTAAATACAAAGACGCCACCGATAAAGGTGGCGTTTTTTTATGG
The DNA here is from genome assembly GCF_025654545.1 of Shewanella sp. SM20. Lineage (NCBI taxonomy): Bacteria > Pseudomonadati > Pseudomonadota > Gammaproteobacteria > Alteromonadales > Shewanellaceae > Shewanella > Shewanella sp. SM20. The sequence goes on from NZ_JAKKRK010000024.1 coordinate 38,230, forward strand.
GGTTTCTAAAGTGCAAAACCTAGTTGTTCTCTTAACAAGCTGCTTAGCTATCGGTTTAACGATTAGCGTAACTTTTGATTCGCTACCGACGCAACTATCGGCTTTCAGTTAACCATTGGGCGTATTGTTTGGTGTAATAGCTGACAATCAAATCTGCACCCGCCCGCTTTAAGCCGATAAACGTTTCAGTCACCACCGCACGCTCATCCAACGCGCCCGCAAGGGCGGCAAATTTAATGCCCGCATATTCACCGCCGACTTGATAGGCGGCGAGTGGTAAGTGGGTTTCTTGTCTTAAACGGCTGAGCACATCTAAGTAGGGTGTGCCGGGTTTAACCATCAGGATATCGGCGCCTTCGGCTTCATCTAATGAGGCTTCTAACAGGGCTTGACGACCATTAGCATAATCCAGTTGATATCCCTTGCGATTTCCACTGAGTTCACAATCGACCGCGGCTCTAAAAGGACCGTAGAAGGAAGAGGCGAATTTTGCCGAGTGGGCCAGAATCGCCACATGTTCAAAACCTGCGGCATCGAGCCCTTGGCGAATGGCTTTCACTTGACCGTCCATCATGGCCGATGGTGCTAACATATCAGCGCCCGCTTTGGCGGCTGTTATCGATTGCTTAACTAAATTTTCGACGGTGAGATCGTTGCAGACTTCATTATTGTGCACCACGCCGCAATGGCCGTGATCTGTGTATTCACAAAAACAAATGTCGGGGATCACCATCATCTCAGGCACGGTAGCTTTAATGGTGCGCACCATACGGGCGAGTAAACCATTGTCGTCCCATGTATCGCTGCCTTTATCATCTTTAGTGTGCGAAATCCCAAAGGGCATCACATAGCGGATCCCTAGGGCGTAAAGCTCGCGAACTTCATCCGCCAGTGCGCTCTCAGGTAAACGGCTGATGCCAGGTAGCGTGGAGATAGGCACGGCATGGGTGATGTGCTCTTCAATGAACAGGGGATGGATAAGATCGCTCAGCGAAATATGGGTTTCGCGCAGCAGATCGCGCATTGCTTCTGAATTACGTAAGCGTCTTAAGCGACGCAATGGAGGCGTGTTTAACATGAAATGTCCTTATCGAAGGCGGGTTAAAGCAATCGTACAATACTAAGGGAATGGCAAGGGATAAATTCGCCCCTTACTTTTCTGCTCTGACAATCAAAGTTGAAAAAGTTTCCCCAAGCGAGCTATATTCATTAATGAGTTTATTGATCATTGACTTAGATCACATAAATCCATCTCGTCCAGATTTGCGACTGAATATCATGCGGGCGCTATTTTAGCTGAGTTGCTTGCTTAGCCCTTTGTTTTCGGGCATTTGATGTTATTATTTGCGCCAGTTTTCTCATGGCATATTCGCGCAATACAGATTATGTAAATTTGATGCGAAATCTTGCCCGCTAATCCGGTTTTGAAATGACAATAACACATGAACACTCTGCTTGTATTCTTGCCTTAGACACTTGTACCGAATCCTGCTCAGCTGCGCTGCAATATCAAGGTCAGATTTATGCTGAACTTGCCGATGCACCGCGTGAACACAGTCAGCGTCTGTTGCCTATGGTCGATTCAGTGCTCAAGCAAGCGGGCATTCGCTTAGATAAAGTGACTGCGATTGCTTACGGACGAGGCCCTGGCAGTTTTACGGGGATCCGTATTTGCACTAGCATGACGCAAGGTCTGGCACTGGGGTTAGATTTGCCTGTGATTGGTATTTCAACCTTAGCGGCAATGGCACAAATGGCGATTAGCGAACATCAAGCCGAGCAAGTTTTGTGCACCATTGATGCGCGCATGGGCGAAGTGTATTGGGGCCAGTTTGTGGCCGTTGATGGTATTGCAACACTTGTCGGTAAAGAAGTGGTCAGTGCGCCTGCGGACGTACTACTTCTGCTTGATACTGAAGCGCCCATTGTGGCTTGCGGCACCGGTTTTGATGCTTATCCGGATTTACTGGCACTCGGCAAAGGGATTTTAGCTCTTGACGCCGTGAAATATCCCGATGCAAGGGCTATGCTGATATTGGCTGAGACAGGTATCAAAGCAGGGCTAACAACCTCGGTCGATGAGCTTGAACCTGTGTATTTACGTGATACAGTCACATGGAAAAAGTTACCCGGTCGTGAATAAGCTGTTCTTTGCCTGAGTATCTGCGATAGAATCTCAGTCAATTAATGCTAAGCATTCTTAACTATGAATGGCTTAACGATGAATAGTGCAAACTTAAGGCTTCTTGATGCAAGTTAATGTGAATCAAATGAGTTTGACGAATGCTGTAGCGAGTAATAGACCCGCTATCGCTCAGGGGCTGACTGCGCCTGAATCGTCACGCCCAGTGATTGAGCAAGATGCCGTCGAAGCCCTTAGTTTAGAAACTCAGCCTAAAAGTAAAAACGCAGCGGGAAATTTACAGTCAAGGCTTGGTGCGCACCTCGAGTATGAGCAAGATACTCGTGGTCATCAGGGAGCGATTGCCCAATATTTACAAACCCAACATGCCGCCAAACGCGATGAAATTCAGCAAATGGTGGGTGTGGACTTGTATGCTTGAGCATCAAAAAACGTCTTCCAGTTCAACCTCGCGATTTTCCTCTTCTAAACTGACAGGCTTAGCCACAAGTGGTGTGCCAAGCCGTGGTTTGTTTATTATCGAGTTAGTTTTAGCTTTATTGATAACTCGAATTCCCTATTTGAGCGTGCCGTTTAAATGGCTTGAAAGCTATTTTCATGAACTGTCCCATGGTATTGCAACGATTTTAAGCTCAGGCGTGGTCAGCCATATTCAGTTGTTTCCGAACGGCGCAGGATTTTGTTTTAGCCAAGGCGGCTCGCCGATGTTTATTGGCTTTGCAGGGTATTTTGGTGCGGCCTGTTGGGGATATTTAATCTATTTATTAGCAACTTGGCCAAAGGGGATCCGCGTGAGTTTTGCCTTGCTAGGTGCCTTAGTCGTGCTAAGCGGCTTGCTTTGGGGCAGGGATATTCTCACGTTAGCGATTTTAGCTGTGCTGACTATTATTTTGTTGTTACCGCTTAAACTCAGTCAAAACAAAATGTTGACTCAGTTTTTGCGTATTATTGGCTTGATGATCATGCTTAATGCACTTGCGAGTCCGACTGTGTTGCTCGGGCTTGATGGTCAAGGTGATGCAGTGATGTTGGCCGAGCGTTCTTGGATCCCCGCGTGGATTTGGGTGGGATTATGGTTATTAACCAGTGCCTGCGCTTTGTATTTTGCGTGGCGCCGCGTAGATAATGCCGCAAGTCGTTAGTTCTCAAGCTTGTTTAATGCCTCAGTCGTCTAGTGTTTTCCCCATCGTTTTTCTGCTTTGAACTTTGTTGATTTAGGTAAAGGTGATTTTGCTCATCACTTTGAGCTATAACCACTTATGTCGCTTAAAGCTTAGTTTTCCGACTTCTATTCCTTGGATTTTTGGCCATTGGCTGCTAGGTTAAGCCTTCGGTATCCATGGAGAATTACAATGAAAAAAGTCACCTTAGTTGCCAGTCTGCTGTTTGCTGGTTTATGTTCGAGTGTTACCTATGCCGATGAAAGCTTAGATAAAGTCTTAAAAAGCGATTTTCGTCAGGCTAAAAATGCCAGTCGTGACGTTTATCGTCATCCCGCTGAAACCTTAACTTTTTTTGGCATTACCCCAAAACAGACTGTGATTGAACTCTGGCCGGGTAATGGCTGGTACAGTGAAATATTAGGGCCTTATCTTGCTAAAGAGGGCCAATATATCGCAGCCAGTTTCGAAACGGCTCCTGCAACAGATACTCCCGGAAATCGTTATCGCGCGAACGCGGGTACTAAGTATGCTACGTGGATGACGGCCAATAAAGACGTCATGGGCAATGCTAAGATTGTTACCTTCGATCCTCCACATAAGATGGATTTAGGCGCTGATGGTAGTGCTGATCTGGTATTAACCTTCCGAAATTTACATAACTGGGCATCAACAGATCAGTTGGAAAACGTGTTTGCCGCGTCTTATAAAGTGTTGAAGGACGGCGGTATCTTTGGCGTGGTAGAGCATAGAGCCAACGAAGGAATGAACTTCAGCACTGGCTATATGGATCAAGCGGCTATGGTTGCTTTAGCCAAAAAAGCAGGTTTTACCTTAGTTGAAAGTGCAGAAATCAATGCGAACCCCAAAGATACGAAAGATTACGCCAAAGGTGTTTGGACGCTACCGCCCTCTTTTGCCTTGGGTGATACCGATAAAGAAAAATACCAAGCTATCGGTGAAAGTGACCGTATGACACTTAAATTTGTCAAAAAATCATCTTAATTACCTGACATCAGAGGCATTATGTGGCAATCTTTCGCCCCCAAAAATCAAATCGAATTTGTATTACCTCATATTACGGTCGCGGGCCGATTATGGGGGGCGAAGGATAAACCTTTATTGCTTGCCTTACATGGTTGGTTAGATAACGCCAACAGTTTTGAACCCTTAGCAGCGCATTTACTTGATTATCAAGTGCTCGCTATTGATTGGCCAGGACACGGCTTTTCTGCACATAGGCCGGGACACTATCCACTGCATTGGATTGATTATTTGTATGATTTAGACGCGTTGTTAACGGCATTACCGCAAAAGCCAGCGGCAATGATTGGGCATTCGCTCGGCGGTATTATTGCCTCAGCTTATACGGCGACGTTTCCCGAAAAGGTTAACAAGCTGGTATTGATTGAAGCGTTAAGCCCCTTGTCTGAGTTGCCAACGCAAGCTAAGGCGCGATTGAAAAAAAGCTTCTATCAGCATGAGAAGTATTTAACTCAGAAACATGGGCAGGCAAAGATTTACGACAGTATAGATACTGCGGTGCGGGCGAGGGCACATTTAACAGGACTTGCCGAACCTTGGTGTCGTTTGTTGCTCGATCGTAATATGCAGCCCGAAGGTGATGGCATAGGTTGGCGTAGTGATCCTCGATTAAGATTAGATTCACCCCAACGATTAACCTTCGCCCAAGTTGATGCCTTGATGCAGGACATCAATGTAGAAACCTTATTAATTTGTGGCAAACAGGGATTTAGTCAGTTGCAGAGCGCGATACCTAAGGCCAGAACGTGGTTCAAGCATTTGTCTGAGCACATAATTGAGGGCGATCATCATGTGCATATGGACAATGCCGAAGGCGTTGCACGTTTGATCCGCAAATTCGTTTAATAGGTTGCTTATATGGGTATAAAAAAGACGCTAGGTTTTTTGTTTTTTTTATGTGATGATGATCAAAATTAAAACGCTCGTATGATTTATGACGAGTAAATCAATAACTATAAAATGTAAGCCGGTATTTTAACTCGGTATTTATCGAGTCTTGACGCTTGTATGGATATTGTTTCCGCAGTTGTGGGGATTTAGGAGAGAGTAGTGGATCAGCCTTGGATTAATCATTTGCCAGAAGATGTGCCTGCTGAAATTAATGTGGAACAATACTCATCGCTTGTCGACATGTTCGAGACAGCGGTGGCTAAGTATGAAGATCAACCTGCATTTATCAACATGGGTGCCACGCTAACCTACCGTAAATTGGAAGAACGCAGCCGAGCATTCGCTGCGTATTTACAAAATGAATTAAAGCTTGAAAAGGGCGACCGTGTCGCCTTGATGATGCCAAACCTGTTGCAGTATCCCATTGCACTGTTTGGTGTTTTGCGTGCAGGTATGGTGGTTGTTAACGTTAACCCACTTTATACACCGCGCGAACTTAAACATCAGTTGATTGACTCTGGCGCCAAAGCCATTGTGGTGGTGTCAAACTTCGCCCGCACTTTAGAAGAAGTTGTCGAACAAACTCCCGTTGAAAGCGTGATTATCACCAGTTTAGGTGATCAATTAAGTGCACCAAAACGTACCTTAGTGAACTTTGTGGTGAAGTACATCAAGAAGTTAGTGCCAAAATACGATTTACCCCATGCCTTATCAATGCGCGATACCTTATCAACGGGTCGTCGCATGCAATACATCAAACCTGAAGTCACTAACGATGACTTAGCATTTTTACAATACACTGGTGGTACCACAGGGGTCTCTAAAGGCGCTATGTTGACCCATGGTAATATTGTCGCAAACGTATTGCAGGCCGATGGTGCATATTCTCCCGCTTTAAACGATGGCAGTGAGTTTGTCGTAACGGCTTTGCCGCTGTATCACATCTTCGCCTTGACCGTGAATTGCCTGCTGTTTTTGCACAAAGGTAGTCAGAATTTACTCATCACCAATCCTCGCGATATCCCAGGATTTGTGGCTGAGTTGAAAAAGTATCCTTTCACCGCATTAACTGGGGTAAATACCTTATTTAACGCTTTAGTGAACAGTGATGATTTTTCCCTGTTGGATTTCTCACGCTTAAAACTCTCTATCGGTGGCGGCATGGCGGTACAGAAAGCCGTGGCGGATAAATGGCAAACCATTACTAAAACCCGTTTACTTGAAGGTTATGGTCTGACGGAAGCCTCACCCTTATTAACCTGTTGTCCATATAACTTAGACGGTTATAACGGTTCAATTGGTTTTCCTGCACCTTCGACACTGATCCAAATCCGTAATGATGACGGCAAGGTATTAGCCCAAGGCGAAACCGGTGAACTGTTCGGTAAAGGTCCTCAGGTGATGAAAGGCTATTGGCAACGTCCTGAAGAAACCGCCAAAGTGATCGACACTGACGGTTGGTTAGCTACGGGCGATATTGGTTATATGGATGAGAAAGGTTTCTTCTATATTGTCGACCGTAAGAAAGACATGATCTTAGTATCAGGCTTTAACGTATTCCCTAACGAAGTCGAAGAAGTGGTCGCACTTCATCCAAAAGTGATTGAAGTGGCTGCCGTTGGTGTGCCAAACGACGCCAGTGGCGAGTTAGTGAAGGTATTTGTGGTGGCAAAAGATAAATCTTTAACCGCTGAAGACATCATTAAGCACTGCCGTATTCATTTAACGGGATATAAAGTGCCGAAGCTGGTAGAATTTAGGGACGAGTTACCTAAAACCAACGTGGGTAAAATCTTGCGACGAGAGCTTAGAGACGAAGCTAAGCGCGCGTAAGATTGAAGCCGGCATTTGCCGGCTTTTGTTTTTATGGACTGTGATTGACCCACAGGATCTGGAGAAGAATTTGTCAGCGTTTCAATATGTGAGTGATGAAGTAAGCCTTAATGCCCTCGTTGCCCAATATAAACAGAGTAAGATACTCGTGTTAGATACCGAGTTTGTTCGTACTCGTACTTATTATGCCAAGTTAGGTTTGATCCAAGCCTATGATGGTAAAACCTTAGCTTTGATTGATCCGGTGGCTTTACCTGATTTAGCCCAGTTTTGGGCGCTGTTATCGGACCCGAATATCGTTAAGCTAGTGCATTCCTGCAGTGAAGACTTAGAAGTTTTTGCGCACTACGGTAAATGTCAGCCTACGCCTTTGTTTGATAGCCAAATTGCCGCCTCTTTGTGTGGTATGGGTCATGGGGTGGGTTATGCCAAGTTAGTTGAAACTTGTCTTGGTGAAGTGATCGATAAAGGTGAGTCGCGTACAGATTGGATCCGCCGCCCGTTAACGGAAGCCCAGTTAAGCTACGCCGCTAATGACGTCCTTTATTTGTATCAGCTCTATCCTCAACTTGAAGAAAAACTCAGCACCCAAGGGCGTTTAGCTTGGTTATACGAGGAAGGGGAAAGGATGACTCAGGGCAGGCTTGCCGATCCTGATCTTGATACAGCCTATTTGAAAGTGAAAAATGCTTTTCAACTTACTGAAATTCAATTGGCTTACCTTAAAGTGCTCGCCAAATGGCGCCTTGAAAAAGCCTTAGTCCGTGATTTAGCCTTAGGTTTTGTGATCAAAGATCATGGTCTTATTGCATTAGCGAAGAAGCAACCTAAAACTTCGGCTGATTTGTTTAAGCTCAATGACTTGACCGAACAGGAAAAACGCATTCACGGCAAAGATTTATTACGTGTGCTACAAACTGCGGATTTGGTTAATTTACCCGAGTTAGTGGATGTATTGGCGTTAAAATCAGGCTACAAATCGGCCTTTAAAGCGATTAAAAGCTGTTTGGTCGAATTATGCGAAAAGCATGATGTGCCGCAGGAAATGCTCGGTTCTAAACGTCATATCCATGAGTTTTTGCAATGGCGTTGGGATAAGCAACAAGGGGATTTACCGGCAGTGTTATGTGGTTGGCGAGGGGAATTAGCAACTGAGGCTTTAGCAAAGCTTGAGGTCTAGTGCTTAATATTTCGTACTTGAAGCTATCGCTGAAAAACATCCACATCAAAATGTCATCTTCAATTGAAGATGACATTTTTTGTGTCATCGACTTATCTGTCAGGCAAAGTGACGTTAAGCTCGAGTACCGACAGGTTGGCGTCGTTTTGATCTAACTGCACAGAAACTTGATCATCAGAAATCGGCACATATTTGCGAATAACGGCAATGATCTCTTGTTTCATCTGTGGGAAATAATCGGGAGTGTCCCTTTGTCCACGTTGATGAGCCACGATGATCTGTAGGCGCTCTTTTGCCATTACCGCAGTGCTAGGCTTTTTCTTGCTTTTGAAATAGTCGAGTAAAGACATAATTAGCTACCAAATATCCGTTGTAAGAAACCTTTCTTTTCTTCCGTAATAAAGCGTACTGGCACATCTTCACCCAGTAAGCGTGCGACTGTATCACTGTAGGCTAAACCTGCATCACTTTCTTGGTCTATAATCACTGGTACGCCTGAGTTAGAGGCTTTCAGTACAGATTGTGACTCAGGAATAACGCCGAGTAACTCAATGGCCAGAATTTCTTGAACATCGTCGACACTTAACATTTCGCCCGATTTTACACGGCTCGGTGAATAACGAGTCAAGAGTAAATATTCTTTTATCGGCTCTAGATTCAGTTCTGCGCGGCGTGATTTGCTTTGCAACATACCTAAAATACGGTCTGAGTCGCGCACTGAGCTGACTTCTGGGTTAGTGGTCACAATGGCGATATCGGCAAAATACAATGCCATCATAGCGCCTTGCTCAATCCCTGCGGGAGAGTCACACAGAATAAACTCAAAGTCTTTGGCCAAATCGTCTAAAACACGGCCAACACCTTCTTTGGTCAGTGCATCTTTATCACGGGTCTGTGAAGCGGGTAAAACGAATAACTTATCGCAGCGTTTATCTTTGATCAGCGCTTGATTTAAATTGGCTTCACCATTGATCACATTAACGAAGTCATAAACAACACGACGCTCGCAACCCATGATCAAGTCTAAGTTTCGTAAACCTATATCGAAATCAATAACGACTGTCTTGTGTCCTTGCATGGCAAGACCGGTCGCAATTGCAGCACTCGATGTGGTTTTACCTACGCCGCCTTTACCTGAAGTGACAACAATAATTTGTGCCATGTTTCTCTCTATCCTTTGTTCTGCCATTTAGAGGGGCAATGATTCAACCATAAGCGACTCACCGTTTAGGCGAATGCAGCCGCTTTTATCTGAGCTATGTTGTTGTAGATTTTCAGCGAGCCAATATTGCCCTGCTATTGAAACGAGTTCGGCCTCCAGAGAGTGGGCAATGATAACGGCGCTAGTATCGCCCGCGGCGCCTGCCATGGCTTTCCCTCGTAATGCGCCATAGATATGAATGCTACCATCTGCGATGACTTCTGCGCCATTGCCTACCGCACCAAATATGATTAAATCACCATTTTTTGCGTAGACTTGTTGGCCTGAACGAATATTTTGCTTCACTATCTTAGTTTGGCGCGGGGCTGGTGGCGGGGTACTGCTCTGTTTTCCCGCTTTGACTATGGCAAGGCCTAAGTCTTTTGCCTGTTTACTGAGTACGGTTGTCGCGCCCGTTATGCCAACAATCACTAATTGACGTGAGATCAGCAGATCCTTTAACGCACTTAAATTCAAGCTGTCGTGCTGAATGGCACTCAGATTGACGACTAAAGGAGCACCCAGAAAAAACTGAGGAGCCTGTGCCAATTTATGGTCTAATTCAGTCATGACAGCTTGTAAATCGCTGCTATTAATATGAAGCACTGAAAGAGTAAAAGAAGCGCCTTTTAACTCTAAGCTAGGTTTTGACATCCCGGCACTATTCTCCAGAAATCATCAGTCGGTTCGCTGATTTTACAATTAAATTACTAGGCGACCATGTTATAGTGTGCCCCATTGACTGGCAAGTTTGAACTATTGGATATTTGATTCTTATGCTATGTGCCGTTTATAAAAGTAGCCGAAAGGCTGATACTTATTTATTTGTGAAGAAAAGAGATTGTTTTGACGATGTTCCAGTGCCTTTGATGGAAATGTTTGGCGTGCCAAAGTTGGTGATGGTGTTTCCTATCGCTAAACGCGACGCGTTAGGTATGGCAGATATACATAAAGTCAGAGCAGCAATGGCAGAAAATGGCTTTTATTTACAAATTCCGCCACCTCAGGTGAATTTATTGGCTGAGCATAAGCTGAGCCTTGGGATCAAAGATTAACTGGGTAGCATCAAGACGCTGCTAATGAGCTCAGGCGCGTCAAACCACACTCGTTAATCTCAGTGGCATTGCGTATCTGACGACAAATTAGTGTAAAATAGCCCGCATTGAGCGGGTTTTTTATTAAGAAGATACAGTTAATCATGGCATTTTGGCAGAGTAAAACATTAGCGCAGATGAGTACAACCGAGTGGGAATCCCTGTGTGACGGTTGTGGTAAATGTTGTTTAAACAAGTTGATAGATGATGAAACCGAAGACTTGTATTACACCAATGCAGCTTGCCTTTTGCTCGATCATCAAACGGCAGGCTGTCTGCATTACAGTGACCGTTTCACCCATGTCCCCCAATGTACAGTGATCACGATTGATAATATCCATGAGTTAACTTGGTTGCCCGACAGTTGTGCCTATCGCCGCCTAGCGGCAGGGTGTGAGCTACCGAGCTGGCACCCGCTGCTCACAGGCTCCAAAGAAGCGATGCATTTAGCGGGTATGTCGATCCAAGGCAAGGTGGTGGATGAAAGACGCGTAAAGGATATTGAAGATCATATCGTGCTATGGCCACTTAAAGACGTGGATTAACAGACGTGAATTCATTTTGCCGTAGTATTATCGATTGAAAATTAACTTATTAATTGAAACGACACTTGTTGATTGGAAAGTGACCGTCAGAATGAAAACAAAAAGGGAGCGATTCGCTCCCTTGTGCATTTTGGGTGTTAAGTGAATTTAAATTCCATCAAATAACGCGTAGCTAGATTTTTAATCCCACCATCAACTGATCCAGTTGCCCCGCAGTCGCTTGCAGCTCATCGCAACCTGAAACCGACTGGTTGGCCGATTGCTCCACATCGTGTGATTGGTTGCGAATTTCCATTAAGTTAGTCGCAATCTCATTGGCCACTGCCGATTGCTCTTCGGCCGAGGTCGCAATTAGCACACTCATTTCAAACACTTTGTTGCTGTGGTGGGCGATAAACTCTAAGTCTTTACCCGTTTGCAGTACGTGTTGTTTACCTTCATTGGCTTGATTCACAGTACGCGACATCACTTGTGTCAGATTGCGAGTACCCGATTGCAGTGATTCGATCATGGTTTTGATTTCAACCGTTGCGGCCTGAGTTCTCCCCGCTAAAGTACGTACTTCATCAGCCACCACGGCAAAGCCACGACCTTGTTCACCGGCGCGCGCTGCTTCAATTGCCGCGTTGAGGGCCAGTAGGTTGGTTTGCTGGGAAATCGCATTAATGGTTGACACCACTTCATCAATTTTACTGGCGTTGTCATTGAGTACACCTACCGCATTTGAGGCCGCGGAGATTTCATCCGATAACACATCGATGGCCTTAACTGTGGTTTCAATATCTTTCCCGCCCGCGCTAACCTGTTGATTGGCTTCTTGGGTTTCGGCTGAGGATTGTTCGGCATTGCGGGCAACTTCTTTCACTGCGGCGGTCATTTCTTCCATTGCCGTCGCTAAGGAGTCCAGATGTTGTCTCTGGTTTACCGCCAAGGATTGACCTTGCTGCGCTGTGCTACGAAACGATGATACAACTTCGCGTATTTTAGCGGTCGATTCTGCGATTTGCTTTACTAAGGTATGTTGACGTTCTACTAAGGTATCTATGCTGATGGCTAAGATACTGAACTCGTCTTTTACTTCGAAGAAGTTTAAACGCCCCGTTAAATCACCCGATGCGGCCCGTTTTAATGCCATCACTGTCGTATAAAGTGCGCCGCCTACGAAGGTTGAAATGTAATAGCTGAACAAAAATAGCACAAACAAGAGTGCCGCCATTAGGCCATAAACCAGCAGGTTATCGTTGGCGAGCAAGGCATCAATTTCTTTGCTGTCTAGGGGAATAATCGTGATCAGATTTTGATCGTTAACCCGACTCACAGCTCTAGGTTGCTTACCGCTGTCATCGATACCACCGCCACTGCGAGCGATGGATTGCGCTTTGCTATCGGCTTCATTTACCGAAACAATACTGACATTACCTTCAATTTCGCGACTTAGCTGGCTAAGGATAGTTTGGCGTTCTTGCTCTGGTAGTTTGTTATATAAGCTGCCAGTGACTTGGTTAATTTGTTGTGAAGCATTTTGCAGACTGTTGAGCTGTCCTTGAATTAAGGTTTGCTGGGATTGGTTATCTAGGAAAAGCGCCAGTCCAACAATCATCAACATGGGAACGATAGAGAGAATAGCGAATTTAGTTTTTAAGGTCATATGGATAAGATATTGATCTATCCAGCGAAATTTTACTTCTTTCATGAGTGCCTCGATAAAATGGGCTGTGAACCGAATGTATATCGGTCAGTTTGCCATAGACTTTATAGTTTTCTGTTTTGTAATGATTTATGTGGTTAATGTAGTCTAATTGCAGTCGTTGTTGTGTTGTTTGCTGCAATTTTGGCAAGGTACAGGTGTTAGTTTACAGTTTAGTTACAAATGCTGCTAGTGGCTGAAAGCGGAAGTTGTTTACGTCAGAATCGAGGTTTGGGTTTCCCCTTGAGCAAAACTCAGGCTCCAAACTGGGGTAACACATGAATTTGCATGATAAAAACCCCCAATAAGCCCTAGTAATATGCCGCTCGCTCGCGTAAAATTTCTATCCTTTTATTTCGTTATAGCTAGCAAAGCGTCTGGCATTAACGCCCGATAACCTGAGCACCCAAATAGCCTGAAAGTTTGGCGCCCATAGCACTTGTTTATCAAGCGCGACTATGCAGTGGAAGAGAAAATGCAGCAGTTAACTGAGATCGTAGAACAAGCCTTAGTCATTATTGACCAGGCCAGTGATCTAAAAGCACTGGATGATATCCGTGTCGATTACCTTGGTAAGAAAGGTAAGATCACCGACATGATGAAAATTATGGGTAGCTTAAGCCCCGAAGAAAAGCCAGCCTTTGGCCAAGCGGTCAATGATGCTAAACAGGCGATTCAACAAAAATTAACTGAGCGCATCGATGGTCTGAAGAGTTCGGAATTGGAAGCCAAATTAATCGCTGAAAAGATTGATGTGACTTTGCCAGGCCGCACCCAAGAGATCGGTGGCTTACATCCTGTGACTCGAACCATTGAGCGTATCGAAACCTTTTTCGGGGAATTAGGGTTCTCAGTAAAGCAGGGGCCTGAAATTGAAGATGATTTCCACAATTTCGACGCACTGAATATCTCTGAGCACCATCCTGCGCGTGCTGATCATGATACCTTTTATTTCAATCCTAAACTGATGCTGCGTACCCAAACTTCGGGCGTGCAAATCCGTACTATGGAAACTGAAAAGCCACCATTACGCATTATTTCTCCTGGTCGTGTTTATCGTAACGATTACGACCAAACTCACACGCCTATGTTCCACCAAGTGGAAGGGTTGTTGGTTGATGAGCATGTTAACTTTGCTGAATTGAAAGGCATTTTGCATGACTTCCTGCGTAATTTCTTCGAAGAAGATCTGCAAGTGCGTTTCCGTCCATCTTACTTCCCATTCACTGAACCTTCAGCGGAAGTGGACGTGATGGGCAAAAATGGTAAATGGCTAGAAGTGCTTGGCTGCGGTATGGTACATCCGAATGTGCTGCGTAGCGTTGGCATAGATCCAGAAAAATACTCTGGTTTTGCTTTTGGTATGGGTGTCGAGCGCTTAACTATGTTGCGTTACGGCGTAAACGATTTACGTGCGTTTTTCGAAAACGACCTACGTTTCCTGAAGCAATTTAAATAACGGAGCTGTAATAGCATGAAATTTAGCGAATCTTGGCTTCGTGAATGGGTAAACCCTTCAGTCAGCCGTGAAGCATTATCCCACCAGATCACTATGGCTGGTCTCGAAGTCGATGACGTTGAAGCCGTAGCTGCCGATTTTAGCGGTGTAGTGATTGGTGAAGTGGTTGAGTGTGGTCAGCATCCCGATGCCGATAAACTGCGCGTGACCAAAATCAACGTTGGTGGTAGTGAACTTATCGATATCGTCTGCGGTGCACCAAACTGCCGTCAGGGTCTTAAAGTGGCCGTGGCTATGGTTGGCGCCGTATTACCTGGCGATTTCAAAATCAAGAAAGCCAAGCTGCGTGGCATGCCATCAGAAGGCATGTTGTGCTCTTACAGCGAGCTTGGCATTAACGTCGAAAGCGATGGCATTATCGAATTGCCATTGGACGCGCCACTTGGCACTGATATCCGCGACTATCTGCAACTTAATGATGCCGTTATCGATGTAGACTTAACGGCTAACCGTGCCGATTGCTTAGGTATGGCAGGTCTTGCCCGTGAAGTGGGCGTGTTAAACCGCCAAACAGTGGTTGAGCCACAGTGGCAAGCCGTCACGGCAACGACAGATGCAAAGGTCACGATTAACGTTAACGCGCCTGCTGCGTGTCCACGTTACTTAGGCCGTGTGGTTAAAAACGTCAATGTGAAAGCGCCTACGCCATTATGGATGCAGGAAAAACTGCGCCGTAGCGGTATTCGCTCTATCGATCCCATCGTAGACATCACTAACTTTGTGTTGATTGAATTAGGTCAACCTATGCACGCTTTCGATCTTGCCAAGTTAACGGGCGATATCCAAGTGCGTTTAGGCACTGGCGAAGAGAAAATCACTCTGCTTGATGGCAGCGAAGTGACCATCCCAAGCGATACCTTAGTGATCGCCGATGATGCGCGTCCATTAGCCCTTGCTGGTGTGTTTGGCGGCGAATATTCAGGCGTGAGCGACACGACCCAAGACATACTGCTTGAATGTGCGTTCTTCGCGCCGCTTGCCATTATGGGTAAGTCACGTCGTTTAGGTTTGCATACAGATTCATCACACCGCTTTGAGCGTGGTGTTGACCCTGAGATGCAACACAAGGTTATCGACCGTGCTACGCGTTTAGTACTGGATATCTGTGGCGGTGAAGCTGGCCCTGTAGTTGAGGCTAAATCAGAGGCTGATTTACCCAAACCTGCACAAATCGTTTTACGTCGCAGCAAGTTAGATCGAATTTTAGGTCACCATGTACCTGATAGCGATGTCGTTGAAATCTTACAACGTTTAGGTTTTAGTGTGGTTGTTGGCCAAGATAGTTGGCAGGTCACTACCGCGACTTATCGTTTTGATATGGCGATTGAAGAAGATTTGATCGAAGAAGTGGCCCGTATTTACGGTTATAACAATATCCCGAATACGGCGCCTGTTGCTGCGCTGCGTATGTCAGATCATAAAGAATCTGACTTAAGCCTAAAACGCGTGCGTGCCTTATTGGTCGCTCGTGGTTTCCAAGAAGCGGTAACCTACAGCTTTGTCGATCCAAAACTGCAAAATCTGGTTCATCCTGGTTTAGACGCTATGGTGTTACCAAACCCAATTTCCAGTGAAATGTCGGCCATGCGCCTGTCAATGTTCACCGGTTTATTGGCCGCCGTTGGCTACAACCAAAGTCGTCAACAGAGTCGCGTGAGACTTTTTGAAACTGGCCTGCGCTTTGTTCCTGATATCAATGCAGAATCCGGTATAAGACAGCAAGCAATGCTCGCTTGTGTCATTACTGGGCTCCAAAATGATGAACATTGGGCTATGGAATCGAAAACTGTTGATTTTTTCGACCTTAAAGGTGATTTAGAAGCAATTATCGGCTTGACAGTTTCCGCATCAGAATTTAGCTTTAGAGGAGCGACGCATTCTGCTCTCCATCCGGGGCAATGTGCTGAAATATTGAGAAATGATCGAGTGATCGGTCATATAGGTGCAATCCATCCTAGTTTGGAGAAGCCTTTTGGACTCAATGGTAAAACCATCGTTTTTGAGTTGGAATTGGATGCTTTATTGCATACCAGTTTGCCGCTAGCCCAAGCTGTATCTAAGTTTCCAGCTAATCGTCGTGACATCGCAGTCGTAGTAGATGAGAGTGTATCTGCAGGTGATGTAATGAAATTGATAAGAAAAGTTGGCGAAAATCAGTTGGTTGGCATAAACTTGTTCGATGTATACTTAGGTAAAGGTGTTGAACCCGGCAAGAAGAGCCTGGCGATAGCACTTACATTACAAGACACTACTCGTACGCTTGAGGAAAAAGAGATTGCTGAGACCGTTGGTTCAGTCGTTTCTGCCCTTAAGTCCGAGTTCAACGCATCGTTGAGGGATTAAAGTATGGCACTTACCAAAGCCGAAATGGCAGAACATCTTTTTGAAACACTCGGAATGAACAAACGTGTCGCCAAAGAGATGGTTGAGTCGTTCTTTGAAGAGATTCGGGGCGCACTTGAAAGTGGTGAGCAGGTCAAGTTATCTGGCTTTGGCAACTTTGACCTTAGGGACAAGAATCAAAGACCGGGAAGGAACCCAAAAACAGGCGAAGATATCCCAATTTCTGCTCGTCGTGTCGTGACTTTCCGTCCCGGCCAAAAGCTGAAAACTCGTGTAGAAGCAGCAAACACGGGTAAGTAATTTCGTTTGTTTGATGGGAAAGCCACTCCTTAGAGAGTGGCTTTCCTGTTTATTTTTTCATGCAATATCTCCATTGTTTTTATCCACTGTCTGAGGTGAATTCTTTGTCAAGACAGCCCAAACATTTTGACCGTCGTTTTAAACTCGCCTTATTACACCCTAGATACTGGGCCACTTGGTTAGTGATTGGTCTATTAGTGATTTTTGGACTCATGCCCGCATGGCTGCGTGATCCTATTGCAAAATTATTGGCAAAAATAGTGATGCCAATTGCCAAAAAGCCCATTAGCGTTGCCAGAGCCAACTTAAGGGCGTGCTTTCCTGAGCAATCCACCGCCGAGATTGAAGTGTTAATCCGTGAGAACGTGCAAAACTTCGTTTTGGTGTTGTTAGCACAGGGCGAATTGCTGGTGCGCTCAAAAGCGCATTTGCGTCGTCGAGTGAATTTAATCGGCTTTGAGCATGTGACTAAAGCGCAGGCCGCGGGGCAACCGATCATTTTTATCATGCCCCATGTGTGGCCAATCGATTATGCTGGTTTACGCCTTAACCTTGAGTTGCCTATGGTGACTATGGCCAAAGCCCATAAAAACGGGTTATTCAATTGGTTTAGTAATCGTGTACGCAGCAGTTGTGGTGGCCATGTGTATATGCGCGAGGCGGGCATTCGGGCGTTATTGGCTGAGCTTAAGCGCGGTAACAGTTTCTTTTATCTTCCCGATGAAGACTTAGGTCCTGAACAAAGTGTGTTTGCGCCTTTTTTAGGCACAATGAAGGCAACGCTACCTGTTGTTGGGCGTTTAGCGCAGGCGGGGAATGCCCAAGTGTTGCCAGTAAAGATTGGCTACAATCAAACGTCACGCCAATTTGACCTCACTGTGATGACGGCCGTTGCGCCTGAAGACATGGTGGGCAAAGAAAACGAGGCGTTGGCACTGAACAAAGTGGTCGAGCAAGTGATCTTAGCTTATCCAGAGCAGTATATGTGGTTCCTGCGGTTGCTCAAGACGCGCCCAGAGGGTGAGGCTTCTATCTACAGCTGATGTAGCATGACTGAAATAGTGTGGTTTAAAATGGCTTTGAGCTCTGTGTGCTCGAAGCCATTTTTGTGTTGAAGAGCGTTCTTTATTGATAGTATTCTTTATTTATAGAGCGTTTTATCAATAGCGTTGTCGTTAACAATGCGTATCGTGGATGATTAATCCTCGTTCTGCTCCATCTCAAGTTGCATCAGTAACATATCTTCGCCATCGAGTACGCGAGTACGAAAGCTTTGACATGCAGGGCAGACGACCGTGCGCTCACTCAGTACGGATTCAGTCTGGCAGTCTTGGCAAAGTATCACTAGCGGCTGAATTTGCATATTGAGTAGGGCTTCTTTGCAAATCCCATCGAGCTTGAACGTATCGAAGGCCGTTTGTAGCAGGCTAGGTTCAACCCCGCTCATGACTCCCAGTTTGATATCCACTCGGGTGATTTTATCGGCATGATTGGCCAGCGCGTGCTGTTCGCATTGCTCAATCAGGGCACTCACAATCGAATATTCGTGCATCAGCAAATCCTTGGCAGCAGTTCACCTTGGGGAAGATCGAGATAACGCTTAGTATTCCAAGGCGTTCTTAGTACGACTTTCCCCACTAAATCATCACTCACAGTGCCGATTATCGCTGCATGCTCACAGCGCCCAAAGCGTTGCATGATCTCGAGCGCGCCTAAGGCGATGTCGTTGGGAACAGCGAGGATGAAAGTGCCTTCGTTGGCAAGATCCATGGCTTCGAAACCATAGAGTTCGCACAGACCTTTGACTTCATCGCTAACGGGAATACTGGCTTCATTCACTGTGATGCCGACATTGGAGGCGACGGCCCATTCGTTGAGCACCGCCGATAAGCCGCCGCGAGTCGCATCGCGCATCGCATGAATGGGAATATTGGCGGCGATCAATTGCTCGACTATCGGCCAGAGCGTCGCGCAGTCACTTTGTAATGCTGATTCGAGCGTGAGTCCTTCACGCGCCATTAAAATCGCTGCACCGTGGCAGCCAATATCACGGGAGACAATAATGGCATCGCCCACGGTGACATTCGCCGCGGAAATATTGGGACGCAAGATGCGACCAATGCCTGAGGTATTAATAAATAAACCATCGGCGCACCCCTTGGGTACGACTTTAGTGTCGCCGCAGACAATCCGTGCACCACTGTGTTTTAATTCTTTCGCCATACTGCGGACAATCGTAGTTAACTCCTTGATAGAAAAGCCTTCTTCTATGATCACACTACAACTCAAATACTGAGGTTCTGCGCCCATCATAGCGAGATCGTTGACTGTGCCTGCGATGGCGAGCTTGCCGATATCACCGCCGGCAAAAAATAAAGGGGATACGGTGAAAGAGTCTGTGGTAAAGGCATTAGCACCGTGCAAATCGAGTTTAGCAGCGTCTTCTTCGCTGCGAAGGATTGGGTTATCAAACTCGGCAAAAAACAGATCACGGATCAGTTTATTCATTTCTTTGCCGCCACCGCCGTGGCTGAGTTGAATGGATTTATCTTTAAGCGTATCAGCCATGATGTGGTTCCTTGATATCGATACCTTGATAGCGGTAATAGGCATTGCAGGCACCTTCGGAGCTGACCATGCAACTGCCTAAGGGCGTTTCGGGATTGCAGCCGCGGCCAAAAACTTTACAGTCCTTTGGTTTAGCAAGCCCACGAAGTATATCGCCGCACTGGCAGGCTTTATGATCGTCAATTTCCTTCACAGGTAGGCGGTCTTTAAAGCGCAGTTCGGCGTCTCTGTGGGCATATTCGGGTTTAAGCTGCAGCGCTGAATTGGGGATTGGGCCTAGTCCACGCCAGCGAAATTGCGGTCTGACATTGAAGAATTGATTTACTTTGGCCTGCGCCGTGAGGTTGCCGTCCTCCGATACTGCGCGGCTGTATTGGATATCGAGCTCAGCTTTACCCGCGGCTTTTTGGCGCACAATCCGTAAAATCGACTCCATCACATCGACGGGCTCAAATCCTGCCACCACTACGGGCGTGCCATAGTTTTCGACTGTGCTGCGATAGATTTTTGCGCCACTGATCACGCTCACATGGGCTGGGCCGATAAAGGCGTTGACCCTCGCTTTTGGGTCGTGCATCACGGCATCAATTGCGGGTGGCACTAATACATGATTGATATGAAACAGTAGATTTTCGAGTTTTTCTTGTTCGGCCAGTTGTAACAAAATTGCTGTCATTGGGGTTGAGGTTTCAAAGCCAATAGCGAAGAACACTACGGTTTTATCGGGATTGTCGCGGGCAATTTTGAGCGTATCTAAGGGATCGTAAATTGGGCGAATATCGCAGCCCTTGGCCCTAAAACTGGCTAAAGAGCCTTGAGAACCAGGCACGCGGATCATATCGCCCAGCGTCACAAGAATAACATTTTCTTGGGAGGCAAGCGCCGCGGCTTGGTCAATGCGCTCTTTAGGCATAATGCACACTGGGCAGCCAGGACCATGGATAAATTCAATATTATCCGGCAGTAAATCTAGCAAGCCGTATTTCATAATCGTATGAGTATGGCCACCACAGACTTCCATGATATTGATTTGTTGCTTAACCAATTTAGCGGTTAACTGAATATCCCGTGCTAAATTGGCAATCGTTTGGGGATCGCGAAAGCCTTGATAGAGGTGTTTTAGTTCAAGCATGCTTTTTCCTCGGTGCACTCGATAGGGGTGCGCCTTGCGACTTAATCTTGCACTACTGATGGTCAGTGTATGGCTTCATTTTCAAGCTTAGTGACGATTTCTTTGTATAGTTCAATGCTTTGCTGCGCATCTTCCTTATCAATTTTGTTCATCACAAAACCAATATGGATCAACACATAGTCGCCAATTTCCAGTGGCTCATTCATTAAATGACTGCTGACATCGCGGCGCACGCCTAAGGTGTCGACGGTGACGCTCTGGCGCTCAATATCGACCGCCACCACTTGGGAAGGTATGGACAAGCACATTATTGTGCACCTCGAATGTTGTCTTTAAGCCAAGCGGCTACAGCCTGCATGGAGTCGCCGTCTTTAATTGAGACTTCAATAATTTGAGTTGCTGGATTGAGTTTTTTAAGCTGCGCTCTGGCTTCGTCTAGCTTGAAATCAAAATAGGGCAGTAGATCGCACTTAGTGATAAAAACTATATCGGCGCGGCGGAACATCACAGGATATTTTTCAATCTTATCATCACCTTCTGGCACTGATAGCAGCACGATATTTTTGTGAGTGCCCACATCATAACTGGCTGGGCAGACGAGATTACCGACGTTTTCGACAAAGCAAACATCGAGTCCTTCAAGCGGCAGATGATGTAGGGCACCGTGTACCATAAAGGCGTCGAGGTGACAGGCGCTGCCCGTTTGAATTTGATAGGCCTTAATGCCTTTAGCGATGAGGCGGTCGGCATCGCGGGAGGTTTCTAAGTCGCCCTCGATCACCGCATAGTTGAGCTGCGTGTATTCTTTGAGATTTTCTAATAGGGTGGTTTTGCCACTGCCCGGGCTACTCATGATGTTGAAGGCAGTAATGTTATGTGCCTCAAAGTGGGCGCGGTTATGACCTGCTTCGACATCATTTTTATCTAAAATTTTGTGGATGGCTGACAAGGTTTTTTTATCGTTTAACTGAGGATTTGTGTGTAACTCTTGATGGCTATGCTCATGAGTATGTGAATGGTCATGATTATGCTCATGGCTATGGGCATGCGCGCCTAGATGATCATGGTCGTGGCGGGTAAGGGAGCAGCCGCAGTCTTTACACATTTTACCTCTCCTTGTATCGGCAGAGTACGAGGACTTTGCCTGACAAATAATGATTGATGTACGAATCGTTAATTTGGTTACGCTAATGTTGAGTGTGATACAAATTGCGCTACGGATCTTTGATGTTCGTCAGGTTTATGGGGATAAAAATGGCGAGCGAACATCAGGGCTTATCAAATAAGTAAGGTTATTGACTCTGATGAATGCCATACCAAAGTTGGCCTAGGGCGATGCCGCCATCATTGATGGGTATCTGTTTACTGGATAACACTTTATTTCCTTGGGCGCTGAGCTTGCTCAGGCAGTATTCCAATAGATATTTATTTTGAAATACGCCACCGCAGAGCACGGTTGGGAGGTGTTGATACTGGGCAGCATAATCACAGATAGCATCACCTAATGTGTGTAGAAAGGCGCGGGCGATGGCATAGCATCTATTGTCTGTTAGCGGTTGTGCTGTAATCAATTCAACAATTTGCTTGAACATCTCACTGCTGCGCCACTGGTCGATGTCAAGAGGTAAGTTAAGCGAAATGACTTCAAGGGCTAATGCATCGGCGCGATTGGCCGCGGCTTCTATCGACATGCCCGCTTGACCTTCAAACAGTGTGGTTTCGATTAAGCCTAAGGCGCAGGCGAGGGCATCGAACAGTCGTCCGACAGAGGAGGTTTTTATCGCACTGCCGTTCTGCCAGATCTTATGTAAGTTAGTCAGAGTGTTTGGGCGCATGTTGTTTAATATAGGTAATTGCAATGCGAGTACAGCATCGAGACTCATTTGCTCGAATAATAATGCCAGTAACAACCTCACGGGTTGCTTAATGGCTTGCTCGCCGCCTAGCAGGGCTATAGGCTCAAAGTGCGCCAGTCGCTGCGCTTTATCGAGCGTAGTTAATAGCACTTCACCGCCCCATAAACTGCCATCGTCGCCAAGCCCAGTACCGTCAAAACTAAAGCCCAATACGGGATCTCGATATTGATTAACCGCCATTACGCTGAGCACATGGGCATGGTGGTGTTGCACCGATAAACATTGATTTTGACGGGTATCGCTGAGTTTTACACTCGAGTTTGAGTGCATTTCAGCCCAGCGTGAAGGGGCATAATCTGGGTGTTTATCGCAAATAATAAGATTTGGCGTAAAGTGATACAACCGAGCAAAAGTGGCTAAGGTGCGCTCAAAATACTGCTCGGCGCTGACACTGAACAGGTCGCCAATATGGGGACTTAAAAACACATTATTGCCAAAGCCTAAGGCGATGGCATTTTTTTGCTGTGCGCCCACGGCCAAAATCGATTGGGTCAGCGGTATCTCTAAGGGGAAACTTAACGGTGCATAGCCGCGGGCGAGGCGCAATACTTGCACCTCTGCGGAGGAATCAAGTTGCGGCTGGATCACTTGCACCACACTGTCATCACAGCCATTAATAATCGGCCGATTATGATCGACTATCGCATCCACCACATGGCTTAAGTGACTAATAAGCTCATCACAATCAGTGATGATAGGTTCACCGGAAACATTGGCGCTGGTTGCAACTAATGGCCCTTTGAAGAGACCTAATAGCAAATGATGTAGCGGTGTGTAGGGTAAAAATACCCCGAGTTTATTCAGATTGGGGGCGACAGCTAAGCTGAGATCATGTTCGGCTCGGCTGCTCATCAGCACTATGGGCCTTTCCTGCGAACTCAGCACTCGCCACTCGGCATCCGTCCCTGTGACATAGTGCTGCGCCATGGTGATATCCGCCATCATCACCGCTAGCGGCTTGGCTTGGCGCTGTTTTCGCAGCCGGAGTGCGTTGACGGCATTGTCACTTCGGGCATCACAGATTAAGTGAAATCCACCCAATCCTTTAATTGCCAGAATCTGCCCTTGGCGTAATCTGTCAGCCGCTGCTGTCAGTACCGCAAGGTCCGTACTCAATTCAGGTGTGCTGACATTTGAGGAACTGGGAAGGATGTATTCCCCTTGCGGTGTTTTTAAACTGAGTCTGGGGCCACAGGCGGGGCAGCTCACGGGCTGGGCATGGTAGCGGCGGTCGAGTGGGTTTTGATATTCTTTGGCGCACTCGGGACACATGTCAAAATCGGCCATGGCGGTGTTGTGTCTATCATAGGGTAAAGCATTGATAATCGTGTATCGAGGGCCACAGTTAGTGCAGTTGGTAAAGGCATAGCCAAAGTGGCGATCATCAGGATTATGCATGTCGTTCATGCAGTCTTGGCAGGTACTTTTATCTGCCGATACCGCCACCAGTGCACCTATCGGTGAACTTGGGTCATCGTCCTCATGGCTGTCGCTTTTTATAATCTCAAACGTGGTTTCGCTTAATAAAATCGGCAGTGGTATTTGACTGATATTGTCGATACGGGCAAGTGGCGGTGGAGTGGTATTGAGTACAGTGATAAAGCGAGTGAGGTTTTCATCATTACCTTGCAGCTCAATGGTCACGCCCTTGGCATTGTTGAGCACAGTGCCCGTCAGTTGAAACTCAAGGGCATAACGATAGACAAAGGGGCGAAATCCCACCCCTTGTACTATGCCAGTGACGTGCAGCTGACAACGCTTTAACGTGGCTCCTTTGTGGACAAGGTATTCCAATGCCAGCCTTCGTTTTATCTGCAGGTCACAGTGCTTTTTGTGGCGACTATTGTGCCTATGTGGCTTCATACGTTGTGACTTAACTTTTGGCCTCCTAATCATGGGCATTCAGTTGGCGCTGCTTAACGTAAAGTGCCCCAACGACTAAGTTATCGCCGTCTAAATCTAGGCTGCGATTGACCACTAAGGGGAAGTTTTTGCCTAAGCGTAAGCTGATGCGTTTGCACAGGGTTTCATTGATTAATTCATTGCCCGCTAAGGCTATATTGTGCACGCCGATATTTAAATCGATATGCTCGATCCAGTTAGATAAATAGTCCGCCAGCGAGTCTTGCATCGCAAAGGCGAGCTGACTCGGATCGTCATTACCTGCAATACGAAAACTTAAGACAGTGCCTAAGGTTTTACACCAATTTAGGCTGCGGTGGGCTTCACCTTTGGTCAGCGGATAATCGATACGCGGTGCATTAGCACCGTGGTAGCGCATGGCGGCGGCCATGAGTGCATCGCTTAGCCTTGCTTGGCTTTGAGTCTCTTCTTGGGTATTGAGGCCAATTAATATGGCTGCAATCGCCCACAGGCTTTGTAAGTTGTCCCGTCTGCCGTGAAGCTTTAGGCTTAAAAGTTTTAGGTAATCTTCGGGAAACAGGCTCTTAAATTTTTGCGCTACGGCTTTTTGTGGACTGCTGTCCAGTTGATGGAAGATTTCGTAACCGTTATCGGGCAGCTCGGGCAGGGCGAAGAAAAGTTCAGTGTCGCCCTTATTATCGCAGGTGACAATTTGACTGGCGTGGGTATGGCTTAAGTAAATGACCGCAGCATTTTTTGCCTGTTTATGACTGGTAAACTTACCGTTGAGCAGCGCACTGAATAGCGCTGCGTCTGCAAGGGTGTGATTTTCTGTGTTGACTGTATTTTGATTATTATCGCTTAGCATACTGGTGCAATGAATATCACTGTCTTCACTTGACGGTACTTGAGTCAATACTGCCACACTCAGTTCGCCTTGGTGCGATCGTGAACGTTTCGCCGCTTGCCATTGGGCTTGATAACCGTGAAAACTGACTTTTTCCCTTAAGGGTTCTGGAGCGATAAAGTGCTTGGTTTGAACCTGTGTAGAGCTTAAATCGTGACTGGCGATTTGTGCCCAAGCACCATCGACCCACGCTAGCTTCGGCCTATTATGCGGCCCTTTAATGTAAACCCAATCGACCCCTTTTTGTCGTAATACTTCCCCGAGCACTAAGATCACTCGGCTGTAGGCAAAGCAAATGTCGTACAGCGGCGCGCTGAGTTTGTCGTGTTCTTGCGTGGGTCTCGCGCAGATAAGTGGCTTTTCAATACTCGAAAGCGCGAGCACCTGCGCATCGTTCAGACAAAAATGGGCGTTCAGCGTATTGGGATTACAAATTAACAGTTGTGGCCGCTCGCTTAAAGGCTGCTCAAACGGTGTCAGGCTGATTTGCAGATTATCGGCGGCCGCTAATATCAGTGGGCCTTGTGTCAGCAGTCCTTGTGCCATGGCTTTAATATCTGACAAGGTTAACGCTTTTTGTGCGGACGTTAATTGTGTTTCGCCCTTGCAGCAAGGGCAAATTAAATCGAGTGTGCCAAACTTAGCCGACTGATTATCGCCAATCAACGGATAACAATGCTGACAAAAAGGCACTATGGCTTGGTTGGATCCAGACTGTGGAAAGGGCAGTAAGGTTTTACTGCCTTGGGGCTCGTCGATGACTTTAATACTAGAGTCAATCAACCAAGCGGAAATCAAAAAGTCCGCGGCAATGGCATCGGCCAATTGTTCTAGTTGGTTTTGCTCGCCCTGAGCTTCAATAAAATAGCTTTGAGGGCCAAAGTCATGTTGGCCAGCACTATATTGACCTGAGCTATGTTGACCATCACAGCCTATGCTGATATTTAGCTCATCGTAATTTAGATATTGATTACATAAATGCGTGTACAAAGGCACCTGACGTGAGCAGGTAAAATCAAATCTGATGTTTTTCATCTTCTATATACTTTCACCAGTAGTAACGCCACGTTTATAAGAGTCAGGGATCAGCGAGTCGATACTATGCTCGGCAACACGCGTCGCAGTGAACCCAAGGGAGGCTAAGTGGGATAACAAGCTTGATTCCATTAAAGGTACCGCGGCGGCGACTTTAGGGGTCAAGCCTAGCACCATAGGTTCGAGCACGGTTGGGGTGACGCCCAGCACAAAGGTCTTAGGTCTGTCGCCAACCATTTCCATCATATTGAGGGTTTGCAGCATTTCGACTTCATGGGCGCTGCCTTGCCAGTCGATTTCCTTCGGCGCTTTATCAAAATCGAAGAAATAGACTTCGCCCGCTTCTACGCCATTGGCATTAACTGTATCGACCACGATTAAATAATCGTATTGGCAAATAATAGGGATAAGTCCCTGAGCCAAGGTGCCGCCATCGAGCAGCGTTAGCTGGTGGGACTCATGGGTAAACTGATAATTATCAGCTATATAATTGACAAAATGTACGCCGATGCCTTCATCGGCGTACAGGACATTGCCAATACCGAGTAGCAATATCTTCATTGGACTCCTAGTGGTGTGAGTCTGGCTTTGGGTAGTCATAGCCAGAGACAATCGAGTCAACTGAGTTATGTTTGAAGCGTATCCCTGACCAAACCGCCATATAGACGTGGATAACCACAAAGATAACAAATGCCCAAGTGAGGTAGTGATGCCAAATCCTAACTTGTGCTAGCCCACCCATTTGTGCCGTGATCCAAGCGGCGCTGCCCCAAAGCATGCCACCTAAACCTTGGTGATACACATTGGCGTACAACACCAGACCCGTTATACATATCACAAGAGCGACCAGTGAGATTGCTACATAAGTCACAAATTGCAGCGGTCCATAGACACCGGCTTTATGTAAGTGCCCCATCCATAAGTAAGATTTCAGTTGAGTGATCCAGCTTTTTACGCTCATGACATCGCGAAATGAGCGCCGCTCAATGTCGCTTCGGCTGAAAAAATACAGGTAGAAGCGGACTAAGGTGATTGCGGTTAGTACAAAACCGCAAATCAGATGAGCGAAGCGGATCCAGCCTTGTACGAGTACGTCCGTACTTTCAGGCGCCACCAGAAACGGCCAAGCAATATAGAATCCGGTGATCACTAGCACCAGAATTGACAGTGCTCTGAGCCAGTGAAAAATCCGTATTGCCGGACTAAAAATCAGTGTCCGAATGCGGGTTGCAGAATGGTTCATTTTGCGTTCCCTCCCTCGATTATTGACCATTGGGACTGACACGGAACTCGCTCAATGCTTGGCCTTTGAAATCCATTACGTGTACAGAACACGCCATGCAAGGGTCAAATGAGTGAATAATACGTATCACCTCAAGGGGCTTAGTAGGATCTTCCAGTTTCAAGCCAATTAAAGAGGCTTCATAGGGACCCATTTTACCGTTGGCATCCACAGGACCTGCGTTCCAGGTCGTTGGTACGACGGCTTGATAGTTCTCAATCACTCCATTTTTAATGCGGATCCAGTGGCTTAACATGCCGCGTGGCGCCTCGATCATGGCGTGACCTACATACTCTTTATTTGGATCAATATTGGGTTTTACATAGGTAGATTCATCGGACTGGATATTCGTCAACAGCGCATCAAAGGTTTTTAACCCTTCTTGGGCGACGATGACTGTCTGTAACATACGGGCTGCAGTGCGACCTAAAGTGGTAAATAGAGCCGCTACGGGTAGACCTGTGCGAGCGAGCAGGCCATTGACCGAATCCACGACCACCTTGTTACCGCGGGCATAACTCACCAATAGGCAGGCGAGTGGACCCACTTCGACAGGTTCACCTTGATAACGAGGAGATTTCACCCATGAGTATTTGCCATCACCATCCAGTGTTGGCAATTTGCCGTAGACAGTGTCGCGTTCAACAAAACCCGTGTAATTAGGAATCGTTGTACCGTCATAGGGATGTTGCGGTGCATCGGCGCTATACCAAGCGTGGCTGACGTCTTCGGCAATCAGATCTGGATTCACATCACTGACGCCAGCAAGGTCGCCATTCATGATCACGCCTTGATTAAACATGTATTCGCCATTGGCTAACACAAAGTCATCGGTCGCCATGAAGTTTTTCACGTTTACGCCGCCCAACACGCTAGGCTCAGTACCAAAGGCTTCGGCCGCCATCACGATATCTGCTTGATAGGCACGCAGGATAAAGTCAGTCACGGTCGCATGTTTTTGCTTCCATTCCTGCAGGCGAGCAGGGCTGAGCATGTCGCGCACCGAAGTCACACCACCGACAACAACGGATTGTGGATGTGGTGATTTTCCACCAAAAATGGCTAGCATTTCTGCCGCAACACGTTGTACTTCAAGCGCTTTAAGGTAGTGAGATAGCGCGATAAGGTTTTGCTCTGGGGTAAATTTATAGGTGCCGTTGCCCCAATAAGCGTTGGCAAATGGACCTAATTTTCCCGTTTCGACAAAGCCTTTAACTCTTTCTTGTACCGCTTTTAAATCACCTTCACCCGCCGCTATGGGATGGTCTGTGTATTTCAGGGCAACTTGTGCCGCTTTAGCAGGATCGGCGCTCAGTGCAGAAACCACATCAACCCAATCTAAGCCGTGTAGATGGTAGAAATGCACAATATGGTCATGCATGTATAAAGAGGTTTGCATTAATGAACGTAAGTATCTCGCGTTCAATGGAATTTGAATTCCTAGCGCATTTTCAACCGCTTCAGTACCGCAGCGGTAGTGGGAATAGGTACATACGCCACAGATACGTTGCACAATAAGGCCAACATCCATAGGCGTGCGGCCTTTGAGAATGACTTCAATACCGCGCCAAAGTGTGGAGGATGACCAAGCCTTGTTGATGACGTTATTTTCATCAACTTCGACTTCGATACGTAAGTGACCCTCGATACGTGTGATAGGGTCGATAACAACGCGCTTGCTCATGGGTTATTCCTCCAGCGGTTTGGCAAAAATACTGGCAACGGCATGGGCTCCAATGCCCACCACAGTCGCGCCTAAAATCACCGCACCAATAGTATCTGCGGTCGCATCCAATCCATGGAGGAGTTGACGGCCAAGGGGTTTTTCAAAGTCAGCCATATCGTCCCAGAAGTTAGGTTCTGAGCAACCCATACAACCGTGTCCAGCGAGTACTGGCCAGCTAGTGTGATGGTTAAAGCGCTCGGTTGGGCAGTTGTTGTAGGTGTAAGGGCCTTTACAACCGACTTTATAAAGGCAGTAACCTTCTTTCGCACCGTGATCGCCAAATTCTTCAACGAATTCACCGGCATCGAAGCGGCCGCGGCGTTCACAGTTATCGTGTACTCGTGCGCCGTAAGCCCATTTAGGTCTATTAAACATATCCAGCGCAGGTAATTTCCCGAACATGATGAAGTACATCAAAGTGCCGACTATGTTCTTTTCACTCGGTGGGCAACCGCCTAAGTTAATCACGGGTTTACTGACCACTTCATGCACGCCTTTAGCCCCCGTTGGGTTTGGATAAGCGGCTTGCACCCCACCAAACGCCGCACAAGTGCCAACAGAGATAATCGCGGCGGCGCCTTCTGCAGCATGCTTGATGATTTCTAACCCTGTGTGGCCTTTACAACCCACAGTTAAGAAACTGCCGTTATTTGCAGTCGGAATCGCCCCTTCAACGGCCAGTAAATAGCGGCCCTTGTAAGTTTCGAGTGCATGTTCGAGGTTTTCTTCGGCTTGCCAACCCGCTGCAGCCATTAAGGTTTCGTGATATTCCAAGGAAATATGATCGAAAATCAGTGAGTCTAGATTGGGGGTATCGGTACGAATTAAAGATTCGGAGCAGCCAGTACATTCGGCCATATGTAACCAGATTAAGGGTACACGATCGGCTAATTCGGCAGCTTCGGCTACTAAGTTACTAAAGGGGAGGGGTAATGCGAGCATGCTCGTCACCATGGCACTCCACTTCATAAAATCACGGCGACTAATGCCGTGCTGTTGCATTTTCTCAATCAGCGATTGTTGTTGACGGGGAGCGAATTGGCGTAACGCATCTAAGCGCGCCTTTCCCTGTTCATATAGGGCTGCATGTGTGTCCATGGGTCAACCTTTTTTGTTATTTAAATGTAAATTGGTAAGGGTTTACATAATTGACAGTGTCAGTTTAGGCCGTTGGAGTGTAAAGATTATTGATGTATATCAAGAATTTTTAAGAGATGTGACCGAACTGATTTTGACATTTAATTAACATGACGCAGATCTAATTTCACTTTTTCTAATGGGACAAAATGTCTCACATTTGCCATTTTGGATGAAATCGGTCACTTAATCAGCACTCATGTAATTAAGGCGATGCTGATAACTATGGTTCATTCGCGTGGTGAGTAGGTTAATTAAACTTATATAAGCTTGTTTAAGAAAACCTTAAGATTCAGTTAATAGATTCGAACGTAATCGTTAATGCGGAATATGCTATGAAGAAAATATTATTGTTACTCAGTTTATTGGCCGCAGGCGTACAAGCCGCGCCATCGCTGGACTATCAAGTGTTTAACGCGCAAAACCAAGCTGTTTCCCTGAGTGAGTTTAAAGGCAAAGTCGTCTATGTCGATTTTTGGGCATCCTGGTGTGGCCCTTGCCGTAAATCGTTTCCTTGGATGAATGAAATACAAAAAAAGTATCAAGATCAGGGATTAGCTGTTGTGGCAATCAACCTAGATACAGATAACGAGTTAGCCCAGGAATTCTTAAAACAAGTCCCTGCCAATTTTTCAGTGCGTTTTAACCCCGAAGGTGATGTCGCTCGCAGTTTCGATTTGCTGGGCATGCCGAGCAGTTTTATGTTCAATCGTCAAGGTCAGTTAGTACAGCAACATGTTGGCTTTTATGCCGATAAAACCGCTGAATACGAGCAAGAGCTCGTCAATTTACTGAAGGAGTAATTTATGCTTAAACCCGCATTAGTCGCAGTAACGCTCATCATAGGTTTGAGTGGATGTTCAAGTTTAGGAGTGCAGCCGTGGGAGAAAGGCCAGTTGGCCCGCAGCGATATGGCGCTCGACAGTGAAAAGCTCGATCTTGCACTCGATGATCATATTTATTTTAGTAAAGAAGGTAGTAGCGGCGGTCGTGCATTTGCCGGTGGCGGATGTGGCTGTAACTAAACTCTCCGTTGGTGTTATTTGCCTTTAGATGTTACGAAGAAATGTAACGCACAGATGTAATGAACAGACGTACTAAAACAAATGTGACGAGCAGATGTTCTAAAATCTGGGGCGAAATCCCGCGGTATTGAATAGATTGAAGTGACCTACAGGTGTTGTCAGCTATGACCCAAAAAAAGAACCAAATAAATACAAGACAATCGAAGCAGATAGCGGGTGCTCTCGCATTAGCCAGTTGTGGACTGTTTGCAACAAGTGGCCATGCGACTGAATTATCTAAAAAAGCTGACGACTGGAAGATCGATGCTGCGTTAATGTATTACGGTGAGCAAGATAGAGTACAAGCCATCGAAGCCATAGGCACAGCGCAAAAAGCCTTTGGCGATGATAGTGTGCTGGATCTCAAACTCGTGGTTGACAGTCTAACGGGACCTTCAGCATCGGGCGCTGTGGCCCAAAGTACCAGCCAAACGTTTACTCGACCATCTGGTAATGGTCAATATCATGTTTCAGCGGGGGAAACGCCGTTAGATGACACCTTTCACGATACTCGCGTACAAGCCAATGTCGGTTGGAGTGAAGTGCTAACACCAGATTGGAAACTCAATGTTGGCGCATATGGTTCGAAAGAGTTTGATTATATGTCAATGGGCATCAATGCCGGAATTGAGCGAGGGTTTAATAAAGACAACACCACTTTATTTTTAGGTACGGCTTATAGTTTCGATGTGGTTGACCCCGTTGGCGGTCGTCCGGTGGATTTATCTTCGATGGTCATTCGCGATAACTTCACCAGTGAGGAAGCTTATCGAAGCGCATTCGATGCGACTCGTCAAGGTGGCAGTGATAATAAGCAGACCGCGGATGTGATGTTAGGTATCACCCAAGTGCTTAGTCAGCGCTGGTTGTTGCAGGCCAATTACGGCTTGTCGAGTGTGAATGGCTATTTAACGGATCCCTACAAGGTGCTCAGTGTGGTGGATAACAACGGCATTACTCAGGATTTATTGTATGAGAGCCGCCCCGATTCGCGCTTGAAGCACAGTTTTTACGTGATGACCAAAGGCGCATTAGATGCGGGTGTGGTGGATTTTTCCTACCGTTATAATACCGATGACTGGGACCTCACATCGCATACCTTAGAAACCCACTATCGGTATTACTTTACCGGCAACTTCTATGGACAATTACATCTGCGCTATTACCAACAAACTGCGGCTAACTTCTATCAACCTTTCTTGATGGCGGATACGCCACTGCCAGAGTTTGCCAGTGCTGATTATCGTATCGGTGATATGTCGGCTTATACGATTGGGGTTAAATTTGGCCATAGATTATCGGGCGGTCATGAAATGTCGTATCGCTTAGAGTATTACCAACAGGATCCGAAAAATAACGGCGCTACGATTCCTAGAGAGCTGCAAAACTTCGATCTATTTCCGACTCAGAAGGCAATTACAGCACAGTTTAGTTATTCTTTTTAATACGAAATAATGCTACTGGCTCAGATAGCAAGGCGTTAAACTGTATGGGTAGCTTAGCTACCCATACTCAATTTACCCCTGAACTTATTCAATCGGAATCCCAGTGGGATGCCATGTGAAGAGGTGATTTATGATGTCGACATCATCCCTAAAGACCGCACCTTATTCGTTGCAGCGCCGTGATTGGGGTTATGTGGGCGAATTTAGGGCCATGGCGAGTCCCTGTGAAATACTCATTGGGTGCGATCAATTTGATATTGCAGACGATATGTTGGATATGGCTGTCACTGAGGCGCTGCGTATCGAACATAAATACAGTCGCTTTATCGCGCAGAATTGTCTGTACCAATTAAACCATGCCAATGGTCATAAGCAGCTTATCGATGAAGAAACCTGGCAGTTATTGGCTTTTGCTAAACAATGTTTTCAGCTCAGTGATGGACTCTTTGATATTTCTGCTGGGCCGTTAATGGAACTGTGGCGCTTTGATCCCAAAGCCCAATTGCCCGAACATGGCCGCATACTTGCCGCGAAAGACTTAGTGGGGTTTGAGCGCATCGAGTTTGATTCGCGCCATATTGAGATGCCAACAGGTATGAAATTGGATTTTGGTGGTATCGCAAAAGAATATGCGGTCGACAGAGTCGCCTATGAGTTAGCCGAATGTTATCCAGACATTCCAGTGTTAGTGAATTTTGGCGGTGATATCGCTTGTCCCGTGTCTAAAGTGACGCCATGGCAAGTGGGAATTGAAGATCCACGACACCTTGACCACGCTGCGAGTGTACTGGCGATTAGTCAGGGTGCATTAGCGACCAGTGGCGATACGCGGCGATTTTTTGAAGTCGATGGAAAGCGTTACGGCCATATTGTCGACCCACGCACTGGCTATCCCGTTATCCATGCGCCGCGCTCTGTGACTGTGTTAGGGCCAAACTGCGTGACTGCAGGTATGCTCGCCACTATGGCTATGCTGCAGGGGCGAGACGCGGAAGATTTTTTACAGCAACAAGATGTTAAGTTCAGTATTTTCCGTTAGGGCTCAGTTAAGGACATTGAATGCGTATTATGTTGGTTGAAGACAATGAGTTATTAGCCCAAGGGATTTGCTTAAGTTTGGCAAAGCTGGGCATGCAAGTTGATCACCTTAATAGTTATCAGCAAGCCTTGCTGGGGGTTAAAAATGAAAGCTTCAGTGCCATAGTGCTCGATCTGGGATTGCCTGACGGTAATGGTAAAGAGTTACTTAAAGCTTGGCGCCAGCAGGGAGTGTCAATTCCCACAATAGTTCTGACCGCTAATACGGATTTTGACACTAAGCTCTGAAGAATCCCCTGATGATTTACAAATAAATCATCAAATTAGAGTGGAAGCGCATCTTGTTGCATGATCAAATGGTTTCGCTAAAAACTACACTTGGACAACAAGATGCGCGAAGCCAATATCCTACAACATTCTTTACACCAATACTGCCCAGAACTTCACCTAAAACGATTAAACAGCTTGATGCTGGCCTCTAAGGCACTGATTGAATGTAAGACACTGACCTTGACTGAGTTAGGTCGAAATT